>JAAVBR010000020.1 GCA_014802705.1 bacterium
CTTTGAAAAACAATTATCAATTGTTTTTCAAATTCAGTGCCGGGATGACGACAAGTGTGAGGGTTGGTTCCCCTCTGGCAAGAGGGGTGGCCTACGAAGCCTTGGCGAAGTAGGGCGGGGTGGTCTTTAGAATTTGTGTTCGCCTACGCTCACACTTTTATGACCTGGGCCCCGTGGTCAAGCCACGGGGTGAATCCGAGTATGCGAGAATTTATTCGAGCAAATACGAGGATACGCGCAGACGCATCGCGTCGAGCGACACTAGTTTTTAAGTTTCTAGAAAATAAAGAATAATACTGTCATTCCGTGGCTTGTGTCGGGCCCCGTGCGAACAGGGTTCGCGTGGGGGGTTTTTACCGGTGCACCGTCACAAAGGAAAAAAATTCCCCGCCGGGGCGGGGGCAAGATGACGCGATGTCAATTTAGTGTGATGTTTGAGCAGGCGTGGTTTCTGGTGGAATAACCAGACAGCGACCTGAGAGTGGTATTGGATTCGTGAAGTTCTGAAATCGATCTTTGATGTTCGATATTATCCCCTTTGTACTCTCCTCAGAATTTGTATAAACCAACACCCGATACGTGGGATCCCCGTTTGCATTTGTGCCTTGTTCAATACCAACCCGATCGCGGTATGCGACTTGTAACGTCTTTACATTCTTGTCTGCCAGGCTCTTATCTTCATTTGAGGAAACTTGAACGGCCCAAGTGCCAATCGCTGTTCCCTGTATGGCATTCCTAGACCTATGGAGGTCAGGCACACACTTACCTTCAGAAATATTGACGGTGACACGACGACAGTTTTTATCTTCCCCTCTGGAGGTACATTGGTACTGTCCCCATCCATGCGTTGTGGTTCCGGTTATACCTTTGTCAAATAAATAATTTTGAACGGTTTGGGCCCGCAACAGGGATAAACATTGATTATATTCATCATCCCCTGTGGGATCGGTATGACCGTCAATATCGATACAATATGTCTTGTCGGGATTTTCCCGTTTGATCTCGGCCAGATCTTTGGCGAATTTATCCAGGGCCTCTTTCCCCTCCTTGGATAAATCAACACCATTTAAACCGAACAGGTTTCGTGCATTTAACGAAGATGTTTTTCCGCTTGCGTCCACGGTTCTTTCCATAACAACAGCATTGCTATCTTGCGGGGGGGAATCCGGATTTAAACACTGATAATATATTGTTCCCGGAATTTGGACGCGCCGTTTTGGGGCGGCACATTCGATACAGCCATTACTGTCGGGATCATACACGTAACCCTCTATACAAACACAATCTGGGGCCTCTGCGCCACTTTGGCGCATATCTATGTAAAAGGAAGGACATGAACGTTTGACATTGCTGGTTGGGGTATTATTGATAGATGTTTCCAAATTATACAGAGCCAGATCGTATTTATCGTTGATCTGACGGCTCGATTCTTTCGGGGCACGCGCGTTGATCAACGCGTTCCCCACAATACCACCCAACACACCTGCCGCCAGCAGGTTGCGACCCTTTTTCTCGCCGTCCGCCGCTTCTTTCTTCGCCGCTTCCCATGCTTGCGCGTCCGTCCCGTACGGATCCGTTAAGGCCGCCGCTAGGCTCGTATACGCTCGCGATGCTATCCCACTGCCCACGTCGTCGTACAGGCCGGTTTCTTCGGGTTTTAAAATGACTTCCGCCTCGAACCCGGCCGGCATGTTCAGGTTCGCCTTCATTTCCTTGATTTCATTGGCCAGGGATACATAGTCCGCCAACATATTGACCATTTCATCGCGGCCGGGTAATTCCACACTCATCGTCCCAAACGGGGTCTGATTCCCGGTGCCATAGGTGCACCGGAACGTCGATAAATAGGTTTTCATCGCGTTTTCGGCGTTTTCCTGGGCATTTTGGCGGGCGGCGTTTTCGGCCATTTGTTGGGCCCCGGTGCCGGCGGTATAACTGGCGGCGGCGCCCAAGATCCGGTTGCCGGCGGAATTTTCCTTTTGACGCATATTTTCGGCATTTTGTTCCAGGGCGGCAATTCGTTCGGTTTCCTTGCGCTGTTCCGCCGCCCTGCGTGCATCCGCCGCATCATTTCTGGGGGTGAAAACACCGGTGTTGGAAAAGCCTGTTACCTCTTCCTGGGTTCCGATAGTGACAACAGTGCTCTGGCCCCGTGTATTGTTTTGCGGGGTGGTTTGGTCCAAGGCATTTTCAACGTTGGTCTGTTCTTTAATGGTATTATTGGTTTTGTTTTTCTCGTCCGAAATAACCGTATCGGTGACCTGACTTTGATTGGCCGCGGCGACACGTGCGTTAACAGCCTGAACCAAGGCATCAATTGCCGCCTGTTGGTCGGTGGCAGCCTCGATTTGGGCGAGGTCCACATCGGCCACGGCCAGGGCCGGATATAATACCATCAAAAGAATCAATAATCGCTTCATGTTTCGTATCTTTTTCTATGCCACAGGGCAGGGCGCGTTATTACTGTTGATCGCCATTGCTGCCTTGGCTTCCACCTGACGGTTCACTACTTTTGGCACCGTCGTTATTCGTTGGCGTTTTTCCTTGCGCTTCCTTCAAGTCCTTCAGTTTTTGGTTCGCCTCTGCAGCCCTCTTTGCCGCTTCTTCACCCTTGGCGGTCTGCTTAGTATTATCTTTCCCATTACCCACAAATGCTTTCTTGACACTTTGGGCAGCACCCTTGAAAGCATCGCCTGTCTTGCGCGTCAGCTGTTTGGCGGTTTCGCCTGTTGCGCCAATAATACCCTTATTTTCAAGTGCGTCTCTTCTATTGGCTTTATCTGCCTCCTTCTGGGCGGCATTGAGCAGCGCTTTATCTTTCTTTTCCTCGCACACTTTGTCACCTTCGGCGCATACGATATCTTCCGGATTTTCTTTTTCTTTCTTCTTTTCGTCTTTGGTTTTCTTGTCCTTTGTTGACGAATCTTTTTTACCGCTACCCCCCCCATTGGCCGAGGTTTTGCTCGAACTGGTGCCGTCGCCATAGGTTTTGTTGTAATCTTCCTTGGCCTTTTCGACGGCGTTCTCCGCCTTTTTGGTGTCGATGGCGCGGCTGATCTGGCCCGATGCCACCATGCCAGAGGCCAATCCAAAGCCCGCACCCATGGTGCCGGCCATGACCGCTTCTTGCGTTTCGGTTTCGCGATAGGCGTTTTCTTTGAATGTCGTGATGTCAATGCCGAACCAGTCCTGGGTGCAATTAAACGATCCACCGGCAAACAATTTCTTGGATGAATAGGGGTGTTCTTCGTTATTGGCAAACAAATTCACGGTATAGACGCACATCAACGTCCGCTGATCAAACAGGGCGCCCATATTTTTGCACGCCTGTTCCATATCATCACGCATCGCCATCAGGCGTTTTTCATCCGCGCGCACCTGACTTTCCGCATTGGCGCGCAGGGTGCCAAACACCTCCGACGCGCGGGCGTTCAGGCCGTTATCCGTCCGGATGCAATCCCGATATTTCTGGGTGCACTTGGCAATGGCCGCGTCGCCCGCCGCCTTGCCCCAGCATTTGCGGAACGTCGTATCGGTGCTGGCGGTTTCCGGGGCGCATTCAGACACCAGGCAACTGTTATAATTATTGCCGCAATCAACGGTGGTCTGATAATTGGCCAGGGTCGCGTTCAGGTCGCGGTCGGCCTTGATCTCAACCGACAGGCGGGTAAATTCATTGGCCGTGCACGCGTCCGTCGCGCGGTAACAGGCGTCCATCTTCATCCCCCAATCGGTGTCCCCGTCGCCGGCGCATTTGCTGTAATCCGTGCCGCATTTTTCGGCCATACATTTGGTCAATGCCGCGTTACAGGCGTTGCCCGCGGATGCGCGGCGTTGGGTTGTGGCGGTGTTGTTGGCCTTGGCCTCGGCCGCGGTGATGGCGTCCATTTGGCGTTGGAACAGGGCCGCGCGGGCCGCATCGTCCCCAGACGTGGCATTGGTGCCGTATGTGGTGGATTCTTCGAATTTTTCGGTTTTATTTTCAATCACGACAACCGGTTCCGACGGGATTTCGGGTTCGGTTTCCGCCGCCGCGGGCAGGGTACGGTTCACGGCACTGGCCGCGCGGGATGTCGGTGGCCGCGTGACACTGGTCCGCTGAACCACGGCGCCGTATGCCGGCGTCAACCCGCCCAGCACCATCGCGCCAATCAGGCCCCAGCCGATATAATTTCCCATAAAAGCCTTGTTCTGTCGTCTCATCTGTCTATTATTTCTTTAACCGGTCACAGGCAATATCATAAAATTTACACAGCAATGTTGCCGCCGCCCGTTCGGATTCAAAACCCGCCGCGCATTTGTTGGGCATATTTTGGGCGCACCGTGCGGCAATGCACGATTCCCGGCCGGCGTTGTTGGTGCACATCTTTTGCGCGTCGGCCATTTTGTTGACACGGTTGGACTGATAGGCCACAATCGTATCGTCCAAGACCCGTTGCACGCTGGCGATGGCCTGATCGCGTTCTGTCAATATATCGCCGCGCACGACGGTCGCATATTCGGTGCACCCGGTGGCCGCCACACTGCACGCCGCAAAGGCCGCGTCAAAATCCGCATCTGTTTCGCACCCGGTCAAATCTGCGCCACAGCGTTCATCCCCCATCATGCACAACATAATTTCGTTGGAACAGGCATCCTGGCTCTTGGTTTGGTGATTCTGGGACAGTGTTTGGGTGATTTCCTCGCTCAATCCCGCGGCATCGCAAGAGGTTTTAATCAACGGATCGTACATTTCCGTGACATCATCGGGGGTGCACCCGGCGACCTTTTTAATACATTCCGCCGTGGCCCAGATATACCGTTGGCCCGGATCGCTGGTCGGGGCGTTCTTTAATTCTTTGTCCGACAATGCCCCCTTGGCCCCGGTGGTGACGTTTTTCATTGTGGTGTTTTTGGGCACGCCGCCGGCGGACGCGCGGCCACAGTATTGGCACCGGGCGGCCGGATTGGCCCCGATATTGATGGCGCACACAGAATCCAGACACCGCCGCAACGTCGTCTGGGAACAGGGTGTTGCCGCCCACGCGCCCACAGGCGCCCACAGGCCGATCAGCAAAAATAGTGTTGTTTTTTTCATTCTCTCTTACGCAAAACTATATCAAAAAGGGCCCGGTGACGCAAAGGAAAAATAAAACCTAAAAAATCATTTGACAAAGTAAAATGTTTGTCTATAATAAAAGCAAATTGTGACCAAAACCAAGGGAGACACACAATGGCGAAATTTAACAAACAATGGTTTAACCAGATGCTGGCGCGCTGTGATCGGCGGACTGTGGCGCTGTGGCTGATGGTCGGTGCGGTGTGCTTGATGCTGGGCGTTACGGTGCGGCAATGCAGCGAAACAAATCGTGCCCGCAACGAACGTCGTGCGGAAACGTCCAAGAAAATCGCCCTGGAAAGCCAGGTGCGCGAATTGTCCCGCGAAAACGATGATTTGACAAAGGCAAATGTCGATTTGCAGGAATCGAATACCGCGCTGTATCAGAAAATTGACAGTTGTCAAAACAATGCCCCCGTTCCGGCGGTGACAGAACCGGCGGCGCCCAAGGCGAATGTGGTGCGCCCCCAGGAAAATCGTCCGGCCCTGACGAACAAACCGGCACGCCCGGTGGTTAAAAAAGTGGCCACCCCGGCGACCCAAGTTCCGGTCGACGCCCCGGCGGCGGGTCAAAGTGCGAACGTTATCTTTCAGGATAACGCCGTCAACAACGGGACGATCAACGTCAACAATGGCACGGTCAACAACTATAACGGTGCCGGCGTGATCCGCGTGCGCTTTAAACAGACGCGCGTGTACGAAAAAACACGCTAAATCGTGGTGCCTGTATATAAAGGTAAGGTCCGCCCCGTGGGGCGGATCTTTTTTATGTTGTTTTTATACTGGACACGCAAAAATATTTTATGCTAACATCCCCATGACGACAGAGAGAATTTGTATGAAATACATCAGAATTTTATGCTTGGGTTTGTTTTTGTTCCCGTTTGCCGGGCATGCGGCGGGGGATTTTAATACCGCGGCGCAACTGTTGTCGGCGGCCAAAAATGCCGATATTCAACAGGTCCAGGCCTTGGTCAACAATGGGGCCGACATCAATTATGTGGACAGTACCGGGTTGTCCTTGGTGTGCACGGCGCTGATGAACAACGATTTGCGGGCGGCCCAGATTTTACAGATGTATGGCGCCGACGCATCCAAGTGCGATCGCCAGATCAAGCAATATAACAATCGCACCAAACCCAAAACGACAACCGGGGGATTATTTAGCGGGCTATCGTCCGCCCAGAGTATTACGTTGGCGGCGGCGGGGGCCGCCGTTGTCGTAGGGGGCCTGTTGTTATTGACCGATGTGTTTGATCCGGGCAACGACAATAATGCGGTGAACAATACCGGTGGCAACCGCCCCGGCGGTGATGGCGTGGTGCCCGGCGACACGACCAGCAGTCTGGAAATCCCCGTCGGCCCGGCATATTTTGACGTCAACGGCAATATTGATTACACCGTCGCGGCGTACCACACGAATTTATCCCAATGGGATCCGGCGGCCGGGGGCATTCGGGAACGGGATTTTAATTATTTTCGGCCCACGGTCCAGACCACGAATAATTTCTTGGTCGATGGGTTGCCCGCGGAAATGCAGAACTATCTGTTGATGATGCATGGCTATTCATCCTTTGCCAACGGATACATGGGCCAAACAACCATCCGGGACGAGGCACATAAACCCGTCAAATTGTCCAACAATGCCGGCGGGGGCAAACCGGTGGCCGTGGCCTTGATCACGGAAAACGGCGTCAGTCCCACGGGATCCATTGCCCGTACGGATGTGGATGGACACGCCATTGGCATCACCTGGGCCGACAGTGCCGCCGCCACCAGCAATACGTACACCGCGGATAAATATTTGAACTTTGCCGCGCCCACGACATCGGACGGGAATCTGGTCTTGGGGGCGGAACAGGCCGGGTTTGACTTTTCGGGGTCGGGCACGGCGTTGAACCCGTTTGCGCGTGTGGATCAAAATGCGCTGGGGAAAATTGTGGCCGGGTGGGAATCCGGCGGGCGCGCGACGGGCGATCTGTTCGGGTTTATTCCCAACGGTCAATTGGGGGTGTATCGCACGGGGGGCGGTACCTATTGGTCGGATATTCCGGACGCCACGTCCGGCGCGGTTCTGGGGACGGTAACCAAGGCCGCCGCCGACAGCGCAGAAACCAAAAAGATCGAGGTCGGGGATACCATCACCCTGAATGGTAAAACGTACAAGATTTCATTGGCGGCGGCGGATTCGGCGGTGACCGCGCCGACCATCACGGTGGGGGATCGGACCTTTGCCTTGGCGGCGGGGTCGACGATGCTGCGCGGGAAATGTCAATCGGAAACGGCGGCCGATTGTGAAAATGTGTCGGATATCGCGATTTACCAGGGGACCGACGGATATTATTACGTCAACAGCACGGGCGGCGCCACGGTGGACGCGGTCTATGTGGTGGGGGACAACAATATCTATGCCCAGAAAGAAAGCAAAGTCGCCGACATCAAAACGTACCAGGCCCTGTATAACGCGCGGTCCGGGGGTGGGGCGGTGATGGCCAATGCGACCCTGAATCCGAAATCGCGCCTGGCGTCCTATACAACGATGCGGGATTTGCCGACGCTGTTTAACGTGGCGGGGAATACGGACAAGAAAACGGTTTTTGGCGGGCAAATCGATTTGTTCTATGACCAAGATGCAACGGACGCCACCAGCCAGGGCGGCTATGCCAATTCCATGTTTAATAATTACAACACGTCGTCGCCCATCTTGGTCAATCCGGCGGGGGAATTTGCATTTGGGTCGGGCACCGACAAATCCACCGCGATTTTGGACGCGACATTTGAAAACTATGCGCCCGCCCTGTACGACAGCAATCTGGAACACCTGTTTATGACCATCGTTGCGGTGGGTTCGGGGGCCAACCTGGCCGATGTGACCAGCATTGGGGACTATGAAAACAAACAACTGTATCTGGCGGGGCGCACGGACGCGGATGGGAATAATTTCTTTTCGCGTAAATGCGGTATTGCCGGCGTCGGGATCAACGGGATTGATCCGTGGTGCTTTGCGGCGGCCGGGCCCACGCCCGAAATGGCGACCGCATCGGCGGCCGGGGCCGTGGCCGCGGTCAAGGGCGCGTTTTCATATATGAATAATAAACAGATCTTTAATCTGTTGGCGTTGACGGCAGACGGGTATCTGTTGGGATCGGATGATGCCGGCACCCCGTACACCACGGACACATTGGCGGCGCATCTGCAGGATATGTACATATTGCCCGCCGAATATAATGCCAGTCAATTGACCGCGGCCGAATACCTGCGGGCGTTTGCCGATGTGTATGGGTACGGGATGATCAATTTGGAACGCGCCACGACCCCGGGGAAAAAGTTATATTATTATGACGGCAATAAAATTGTGTCGGCGTCGGGTAATGCGTTCTGGCGGTCGGCCACGGGGACGACATTCCGGACGTCGGCGGCGCTGAATCCGCGGGCGGCAACGGTCAGTGCATCGGTCTTTGACATGGTGGAAAGTGTCGACGGTTCCATGCGTTTGCCGCGCGTGTGGAAAAATGAATTGCACCTGAATGCGACGGACGCGCGCGGGCTGTATATGGGCGATGTCCTGGGCGAATTGCGCGTGCGCGATGACGCGGCGCGCACCCGCACGGTGGATTTGGGCGGCCTGCGGTTTAGCATGGCGACATCGGACAAGGCCTATGCCGATCAGATGGGCGGCCTGGACACCATGGCGTTGGAATATGATATGGGCCGCCTGAGCCTGGCCGCGGGGTATCAGCGGAACTTTACCGACGGCGCCGCACGTTTTGACGGCAATGCCCATCCGATTTTGGGCCTGGCGTCGAATGTGACGGGGTTGGATGCGACATATAACCTGGGGCGTCTGGCGTTGCATGGGCGGGCGTTTTCAGGGGCGATCACGGACGACGGCCTGTTGGAAAATGATCCGACGGTGTCTGCGCAGTATGCGCCGGCGCGCCTGGGGCGAATGGCGGGGGCATCGGCCGGGGCCACATGGCATGGCGATCATTTTAGTCTGACCACCGACATGGGAACCACCCGCGAAAGCGACACGGTCCTGGGGGCGGCAACGGGGGGATTGTTGAGTCTGGGCGGCGGTGACACCCGTTACGTCGATGTGGCGGCGACGTACCGCGTGACGGATGATGTGACGCTGCGCCCCCAATGGGCCATGGCCCGCACGCACGCCGATGCGGCCGGGGAAATGATTTTGGGGGCGACGACGATTGAATCCGATGCGGCGTCCCTGGGGCTGGATATGGGGGGATTTTCGTTGACGGTCTCGCGTCCCTTGGGCGTGCGGCGCGGGGCGTTGCGGTATGCGCATGCCGAATATGATGTCGTGGATGCGGATGACGACGCCTTTGACCTGGTTATACGTGACGCAGGCACGGCGGATATGGATCTGCGCCCCGACGCGCGGGAATGGCGGTTTGCCGGGTCGTACCGGCGTGCCTTGGGGCCGGCGACGGACGGGGCGGTGGGCTTTATCTATCGCGTGAATCCCAACCACACGCGCGCCTTTGGCAACGAAGGAATCCTGATGTTTAAAATCGCGCATCGCATGGGTATCTGATAAAAAAATCCCGGGCTACGCCCGGGATTTTTTTCGCATGGGTGACCCGGTTTGTCTGTGGCCAGAGCCAGGGTAACCCAACCGCCGGGTCAAACAGAAATCAGAAGAGGGTGGGGGGCCTAACAGCCGCTTTTTTTCTTTGTGGAGAGAGAAAAAGGTGCATGCCGTAAAAACACCCCCATCAAAAAAGACAACCATTGAACAAAAAACAATGGCTGGAGGTAAGAACTATATCAACGAATAGCGGGCTTATTTATGTATATCGGCCCCCTCCAACCTTCACACGAGATCAGAGGTATTTTAACGTGCCCTGGCACGCGTTGATAGAGGTTCTTATGCCTCTTTGCCGATATGCCGTATGTCATATCGACAAGGTTCACTATACCGTATTTAAGAAATAAAGTCTAGAAAAAAAACGCATTATTCCGGATGGTAAAAATCCCATGAAAGCGGGATTTTTTTAGGTAATAATTCCCCTCCCCCGGAGGGGTGTCGACGTTAGTCGACGGGGAGGGTTTCCGACACCCCGGCCCGTTGGGCCACCCCTCTTGCCAGAGGGGAACGTTACACCGTTCTTAATCCCGCCATAAAGCACTTCCCTTTCTTGTCATTCCCGCGGCGGCGGGAATAGGGTCTCTCAACCTTAAAGCACTGTTCTTTAAATTTTATAGACCCACTCCCGCCGCCGCGGGAGTGACAAAGGTTTTTAAGTTCTAAATTTAGAACGTACCAGATCACAATGGATCCCGGTTCTTTGAAAAACAATTATCAATTGTTTTTCAAATTCAGTGCCGGGATGACGGTGTGCGGGGACGCCGCCCACATGTTCAAGAGGGACGCCGCGGCGTTAGCCGGCGTTCTTCAGGGCATTGATTTTGGATATAAAGGCATTGCGCAATGTTTCCATATCTGCCCGAAAGGCTTTTTCGGCCTCAGAATTGTTGGCCGGGGCCTGGCCCTGGGGCGCGTCTTCCTGGGGCAGGTTCTTGGCATCCCCGGACGCACACGTACACGTGCCCGGCGCATACGATTGGAACCCGCCCCCGTACAGCGAACAATACCCGGCACAATGTGCCTCTAAAAACACGGCGGTGTAATTGACATCTTTTGTCGGATCCAAGTCTTTCTGACAATCCACTTTAAATTCTGCACCCTCCATGCCCCAAACGATAATAGTGTCCTTTTCAACACCATTCTGACACAGGCTTTTAATCAAATGCGCTCCTGATAGATTTTTTGCTGTTGAATCTTTATTTATATCTTCAAATAACTGCCGTATGGCCTTACTCGCTTCTGCCGTAAAACTTATTTCTTTTTGATAAAATGTCGCCCCATTTACACTAAACCCCTGCACCGCGTCTTCATACTTACCGGCGGCGGTGGCGTTTGTGGCCCCCAAAAATAATCCCAACAAAATGGCACACAGGCTGAATTTTTTCATATTCTCTCGCTTTTGCTTTATCCACACGGATTGTACCACAGGGCGGCGTTTGGCGCAACACGTTTCAGGGCAGGGCGGATCATTTGCCCCCGAATTTTTTAAATTGGCCATAGGCCATAATTTCCAGCGGATTCAGATTATACAGTTCCATATCCGCCGTCCCCTTTTCGGCATCGATAATCACGCCTTTGTATTGATCCTGGGCGATTTTGACCACCTGGGCCCCCAGCGCCGACATCCGCGGCACCAAATGATCGATCGCATGTTGATATTCGTGCCGCAAGGTTTCCAGGAAATATTCCCGGGCCGTTATACCGGATTCTTGGTGCATGGCCCGGTCCATCATATCGGGGTTCAAGACAATTTCCGGAAACTTGCCCAGCACCCGTCGAAAGCCGGCCAGGCTAAAGTCACGACTGGAAATCACCCGAATTTTGGGCAATTCGTGTTTTGCCACCATGTGGATGCGGGCGGTGGCTTCGTTGATCAAATGTTGCGCAAAATCAATCCGTTGATCCCAATTCAGTTGATCAAAATTTTCATACATACGACCTAATTCCAGAACGTCGCCCAACGCCTGGTCAAACCGCCCCCGGATATAGAGCGCCAAGGCCTGGGCCTTGTCCCCTGGGACCCGTTGGTTGGCGGCCCGCAAGGCGGCCAGTTTATCCGAACGCGCGCCGGTCTGATTGGCGCGGGCGGCCAGACGGCTCAGTCCCACGTCAAACGTGGAATACGGGCCGGCGATCGCGTCCCGATCGGGGTTGTTGGCCGGTTCATCATTAAATGGCACATCTTCAATCTTCATGGCCGGCATTATATCAGAAATTCGAATAAATTCAACCGGCCGGGAATTTCTGCTTGCAAATTGATAAAACATCCGATACACTGGGGCAACGTATGGCGGGCGTAGCTCAGCTGGTTAGAGCACCGGTTTGTGGTACCGGTTGTCGCCGGTTCGAATCCGGTCGCCCGCCCCATGAATAAAAAAATGCCCCATCGGGGCGTTTTTTATAACTTATACCTTATAACTAAAAAAAATCCCGCCCATCTGGGCAGGATTTTCTAATCCTGGTGGAGCTGATCGGACTCGAACCGACGACCCCTTGCATGCCATGCAAGTGCTCTACCAACTGAGCTACAACCCCATGTGCCGCTTATTCTATATTTCTTCTTGCCAAATGTCAAATCAATTTGCTAATCTTTTTTTATCAAATTTCGTCTAAGGGAGATTTTATTATGGATTACACAGTTTTAAAAGCCGAAGTGGAACAAAAGACCCAATCGACCATCGAAGTCCTGAAAAATGAATACGCCGGGCTGCGCACGGGGCGCGCGTCGGTACATTTGCTGGACGCGGTGCGGGTGCCGGTCTATGGCGCCGAAATGCCGATCGCCCAGATTGCGACCGTGTCGACGCCGGATACCCAGACGTTGTCCGTGACACTGTGGGATGCGACAAACGCGCCGGCCGCCGAAAAGGCCATTCGCGATTCGGGTTTGGGCCTGAACCCCATGACGGCGGGCGGGGTGATCCGTCTGAATTTGCCGCCGTTGACCGAAGAACGTCGCAAAGAATTGGCCAAGGTGGCCGGTAAATACGCCGAAGAGGCCAAAATTTCCATGCGCAATATTCGCCAGGATGCCATGGGCAAAATCAAACGCGCCGTCACCGACAAAGAAATTTCCGAAGATGATCAGCGCCGCTATGAAGATGATCTGCAAAAGGTGTTTGAGGCGCGCGCGACCGAAGTGGACGCCTTGGCCCGCCAGAAAGAAGCCGACATTATGTCTGTTTAATCGCCAATCGGAACGCATCACATGTTTAAATTATTTGCCCATAAAAAATCGGCGCCGGTGGTGCCGGCCAAAATCCCCCAACACGTTGCCTTTATCTGCGACGGGAACCGTCGTTGGGCGGAAAGCCGCGGATTGCCGCCCTTGATGGGGCACCAGGCGGGGATTTCAAACTTTGAAAACCTGGTCGATTGGTATATGGCGCGCGGGGTGTCGACGGTGTCGTTTTTTATCTTTTCCACCGAAAATTGGTCCCGATCGGATGAAGAGGTTAAATTTTTAATGAACCTGTTCCAGACGGAATTGACCAAAAATCTGAAACATGCGCTGGAAAAAAATCTGCGCTATCGCGTGGTGGGATCGCGGGATCGATTGCCGAAAAAATTGGCGGATTTGTGCGATAAATTAGAAGATGCGTCGGCCGAAAATACCGGTGGGACCGTGGTGATGGCCCTGAATTACGGCGGGCGGGATGAAATCGTGAACGCCGTCAACGCCGCGATTGCCGACGGCGTGCCGGTGGATGCGGATACGTTTGAAACCTATCTGGATTCGGGCGAATTGCCGCCGGTGGATTTGATGGTGCGGACCAGTAATGAGTGTCGTATTTCAAATTTCCTGTTGTGGAAATTGGCGTATGCGGAATTGTTGTTTATCCCGCAACACTGGCCGGAATTTGTGAAAAGCGAAAAACTGTGGCAACAGACGCTGGACCAATACGCGGCGCGCGATCGGCGCTTTGGCGGCGGGAAAAAGGCAAATTACCTGGGGAAAAAGGCAAAATAATGGCAAAATTATCGAATACAGCAACCCGTATTTTGGCGGCCGGCGTGATGCTGGCGGGCTTGGTGTTGGTGGCCGTGGGGCAACATTGGGGGTGGCCCACGGTGCGGTGGCTGACACTGGCGATTGGTATGGCGATGATGGTGGAAATGGTTGTGGCGTTGCGTCGGGCGCCGCGGGACAATGTGCGTCGCAACGCGTGGCTGTACGGGGCGTTTTTGGTTTGGTTGGTGGTGGTGACGGTAACCGGCGCCCTGGTGGCGGCGCGGCCGTGGATTATCTTATTGATGCTGATGATCATTGTGGCGGCCGATACGGGGGCGTGGCTGTTTGGGAAAATCATCGGCGGCGATAAAATGTGGGAACGGCTGTCGGCGGGAAAGACATGGTCCGGCCAGATTGCCGGCATTCTGTGCGGGACGTTTGCATCGGTGATGTACGGGTTGCTGGGGACGGATACGTTTATGCCGCAACTGATGTGGATCGGCATCAGTGTGGCGTTGTTGTCGCAATATGGGGATTTGACCGCCAGTTTGATTAAACGGCGCCTGGGGATCAAGGATTTTAGCAACGTTATTCCGGGCCACGGGGGAATTTTGGACCGGTTTGACGGATGGATTTACGTGTTGCCGGTGGTGTGGTTTGTGTTGATTTAACCGGCCCCAAAACCGAAAGAAAAGGAAGCAAAGGAAATGCAGGTATTATTGACCATTGTATCATTACTGATCGTCTTGGGCGTGGTGGTTTTTGTGCACGAATTGGGGCATTTCTTGGCGGCGCGATGGGCCGGTGTGCGCGTGAACAAATTTTCCATCGGGTTTGGGCCGGCCCTGGTCAAATGGACGGATCGTCGCGGCACCGTGTGGCAGGTTGCGGCCTTGCCGCTGGGGGGCTTTGTGTCGATTTATGGCCAAGAAGACATGTTTGATCGTAAAAAATACGCCGAATTGCCGGCCGATCAAAAGGTGGGGCATTATTTGTCGGCGCCCGCCTGGAAACAGTTTATTATTATCGCGGCCGGGGTCACGATGAACTTTATCCTGGCCTGGGGGATCAATTCGGCCCTGATGATGTTTCAGCCGAAAAATGTTCAATTGCCCGTTGTGGGCCAAGTGATCCAGGCGACGCCGGCGTTCCAGGCGGGGATCAAACCCGGGGACACCATCGTGCGGATTGATAATGAACGGATTACGAATTGGGGTGAATTGATTATTGCCAAAGAATTGGCCGCCAATCGGGATGCGGATGTGTTGCTGTTGCGGGATACCAAATTGGTCCAGGTAAAATTGGCGCCCGCGGCGCGGTGGGGCCTGATCGCCGACGGCAGCAAGACTGAATTTCGCAAAAAGGGCTTTTTCGGGGCCATGTATGCCGGCGCGCGCCAGACATATTATCAATCCAAAACCCTGTTGATGGTTTTGAAACAGGTGGTGACCGGTGAACGGCCGGCCAAAGAATTGGGGTCCTTTATCACGATTGCCAAGGAATCCGGGCGGGCGATGTCGATGGGGCTGTTGGCGTTGCTGTCCTTTATCGCGTTGTTGTCGGTGAATTTGGGCGTGGTG
Organism: bacterium; assembly: GCA_014802705.1. GTDB lineage: Bacteria > Pseudomonadota > Alphaproteobacteria > Rs-D84 > Rs-D84 > Enterousia. The sequence continues at coordinate 15,243 of JAAVBR010000020.1, forward strand.
AATTTGTTGCCGGTGCCGGTGTTGGACGGGGGATATTTATTGATTTTGATCATCGAAGGCATCACCCGTCGAAAACTGGGCGGTCGCGGGATGGAGGTGGCGATTTTTTGCGGTTGGGGGTTGATTATCGGGTTGTTTGCGCTGACCATGTGGAATGATTTGGCGCGCGCCTTTGGCTTGCAATAGGAATCGGGACATGATGGGGAAAAAATCTTTTTATCAAGGCGCGTTGGCGGTGGCGATGTTGGCCCCCGCGGGGGCATTCGCGGCGCCGGTATCGCGGATTGATGTCACCGGAAATCAGCGTATGGATGCCGAATCGATTCGGATCTTGGCCGATGTGAAGACGGGCGACAATCTGCACGGCGAACGCGTCAACCAAATCGCCAAAAAATTACAGGAAAGCGGCTATTTTTCCCATGTCGATGTGCGCATGGACGGGGACGTGTTAAAGATTAAAATTACCGAGGCCCCCATTGTTTCCCAGGTCACGGTTGAGGGCAATGATGACATTTCCACCGATGATTTAAAGAAAGAAATCCGGTTAAAGGAACGCGCGTCGTACGACGAATCGGTCATCGGTGCCGATGTTCAGCGGATGTTGACCATTTATCAGCGCAAAGGGTTTTTCGGCACCAAAATTGAGCCGAAAAAGATCACGTTGCCGGACAATCGCGTCAATGTGGTCTATGAAATTAAAGAGGGACACCCCACCTATATCCGGGATATTGATTTTGTCGGGAATAAAAAGTTCAGTGGTCGCGCCCTGCGCGGGGAAATCTTGTCGCGGGAACACGCCTGGTGGCGGTTTATGACGCAATTTGATGTCTTTGACGAAGATCGAATTCTGTATGATCAACAAATGCTGCGGCAATTTTATTTGCGCAACGGCTATGTGGATTTTCAGGTTAAAAATGCCAACGGCGTCTTTACCCCCGATCGGGAATATTATTCGGTGACATTCACGGTAGAGGAGGGGGATAAATACAAATTCGGCAAATTGAGTGTCGATAACCCCTTTGACGATGTGCCGACCGACGAATTGCGGCGCGCGTTCAAAATGGACGAAAATGACACCTATAACGTGGACCTGGTCGAAGAAACGATTTCTGCCCTGCGGTCGCGCGTGGCGGATTATGGGTATGCCTTTGTGACGGTGGAACCGGTGCCGGTCAAAAACGACGACACCAAGACCGTTGATATGGCGTTCAAGATTCAAAAAACGAATCGCATTTATTTAAACAGCATCAATATCCTGGGCAATGTCCGGACATTTGATCGCGTGATTGAACAATTGTTGCCCATGCGGGCGGGGGATCCTTTTTCGTTACAAACCATCGAAGAAGGTCGTCAGAAATTGATGCGCACGCGGTATTTCAAAGATGTCCAAATGATCCCCAGTCGCATTGCCGATGCGAACATGATGAATCTGGATATCAAGGTCGAAGAACAACCGACCGGCGAATTATCCGGGGGATTCGGGTGGTCGAACATCAACGGGTTTATGGTTGATGCGGGGATTACCGAAAACAACTTTATGGGCCGCGGCCAAACGGTTCAATTGCGCGGATCCATTGCCGAATACCAGAAACAGGCCTTGTTCAGTTTTACCGAACCGTATCTGTTTGGGCGGGCGTTGTCGGCCGGGTTTGATGTGTCGTACACGATGTATGATTATTCATCCCTGGGGGGCTTTGGGTACGATCGCGATTCGTTGTCGGTGTCTGGTCGCCTGGGGTGGCGTCTGACCGATCATTGGACCCAGATGTTACGCCTGTCGGCGACATTCGACCAAAACTATGACCTGCAGACATCCGGATGGCGGGCGGCGAACCTGTACACGTTGGGGACATCGTGGCGGTATCATAATCTGCACACCAATTTTGAACAAAATACCCATACTGGCGTGGTGGGGAACGTTGGGATTTCGTATACCGGCTTTGGCGGGACAGAATCCTTTATGCGGTACAATGCCGACGTGATTGGGTTCGTCAATTTCTGGGATGACCGGTGGCAGTTGCGTTCGTCCCTGGACTTTGGGGCGTTGCAATCGATTGGGGGGGATTATATCTCGCGCGTGTACCGCTATTTCTTGGGCGGGGAATCGCTGCGCGGGTTTGATGTCGCCGGCGTCGGCAGTCGCAATTGGTATTACAGCACCTATTCGTTGGGGGGGCTGTGGAAATTAAACGGATCGACCCAGTTGAATTTCCCGATCTTTATCCCCGATGAATACCAGATCAAGGGTTTTGTCTTTGCCGATTACGGTATTCTGGGCAAACCGCCCGCGGCCGAAGATACGTTTTGTATCGCGGGACATTGCGCGCCCAACGAAATTGACCAAAGCCTGCGTACCTCGGTCGGGGTGGGGATTTATTGGAACACGCCGATGGGCCCGATGAATTTCAGTTGGGGTTGGCCGATGAAGATGACCAAATACGACCGGGAACAGCGATTCTTGCTGTCCTTTGAAACCCAGTTTTAAAAAATCCCCGGGCCCGCCGGGGATTTTTTTAGGGTTCAGAGTTCAAAGAAAAGACCACCCCGTCCGCTACGCGTCCACCCCTCCGCTGGAGGGGAACCTGGTACGTTCTTAATCTTGCCATAAAGCACCGTCATCCCTGCGAAGGCAGGGATCCATTGTGATCTGGTGTCCCCAAAACTTGGAAATAAAGAACACTGTCACTCCCGCGGCGGCGGGAGTGGGTCTATAAAATTAAAAGAACGGTGCTTTAAGGTTGAGAGACCCGCTCCCGCCTACGCGGGAGTGACAAGGGTTAAGTTTTTAAGAACTTAAAAACGTCGCAAGTTCCCCTCTGGCGAGAGGGGGGGGCGCAGGGCGGGGTGGCGGGTAGGGTTTCCGACACCCCCCGGGGCGGTGGGGCATGTTTTTATTCTTAAAAAAAATTGACAACAGAATAAAAGCGTCTATAGTTTACGTACCATAAAGCAAGGAGTATCATTATGTTCAAATTTTTAAAACAGAACAAACAGGAACCGGTCAGCGAACGGGCCCAGATCAAAGCCATGTTTCAAGCGATGAATAAAGATCCGAAAATTCGGGCGGTGTATGATGTCTTGCGTCTGCCCGCGGTGCGCAATGGATTTAGTACGGAACTCGTCGATTTTATGACACGTCACGGCCACAAATATATAGCGACTCTGCATTATAAATCTCCGCGTGTTGAACCTGGTTTCCGTGATATATTTTATTTTCACAATCAAGGCCCCATGCTGCGACTGTGCGACAGTGACAATGAAGTTATCATCTCGCTGTCAGCAGAAAATCCTGCCACCCGTTTGCTGCGCTTGCGTATCGAGCAGGCCAAAGCCATTGCCCAGAAACACGAATTAGAGGCCGATGTGCAGGCGTTAAAGGCTATGCGCTCTACCATTATTGAACGCAGCCGTGGGTCACGGTAAAAAAATTCCCGCATCTGCGGGATTTTTTTTATCGACCGGTGTGGGCGCGCTGTAATTTAATCTGGCCCGGGAACGGATATTCGCGGAAAAAGAATTTATTCTGTTCCGATGTGGGGTAACGCTTTTGCTTGCGCACAAAGCCGTCGGGCAATGTGTCTTCAAAGGTCCGAATCGCGGGCCACCCGTCCACGACCGGCATCTGATACGGCCAGACCGACGGATCCACCC
>JAAVBR010000021.1 GCA_014802705.1 bacterium
ACCACCTGGTTATACACCTCGGTCGCGACGCCGGTTGACCGTAAATAGCGGTGTTTAAACTTCTCTTCGGCCTCTGGTGCCAGGGGCAGTTTCTCTTGATAATTATTATTATGCGCCTTTTTATCGGGGCAAAATTTTTTGGCGCAGGGCATCGGCAATGCGCGCCGCGGCGGGGGCATCCCCACGCCACAGGGCATCCGCCGCCGTCAAATCGGCCATCATCGCACGACGCACAGCCGGCAGGGCCAGCCGCCCCACCCAATCCACCACGTTCGCCGCGTTGGCATCCGCCCCCAGCAATTCCGGATACACACATCGGTTCATCAAAATATTCACCAATGACACCCATTTGATGCGAATCACACGCCGCGCCAGCCACATGGTGATCGGGTTCATCTTATACACCACAATCGTTGGCACATGCAAAATCGCCAATTCCACCGAAACGGTCCCACTGGCCGCGATGGCCATATAGGCCCGCCGATACAAATCATACCGCGCGTCGGACGGGACCAGGGTGGGGTGCACCGCCCAATTTTGGGTCTGGGCCCGGATATAATCCGCGGTCGTTTCCACCGTCGGCATGACATAGTGATAATGGGTGTATCCGGCGGCACGCAACATATCCACCGTATTCCGCATCAGGGGCAATAATTTTTTAACCTCTGACAGGCGGCTGCCGGGGATCAGGGCGATGGTGCGATCCGCGTCTTTGACGGCCGCCGGCCGGCGATACTTGGTCAATCCGTCGGCAATCGGGTGCCCCACCGCCACGGTATCCAATCCGTACTTTGTAAAATAGGGCCGTTCAAATTCAAAAAAGGAAAACAGTCGATCAAACGTTGCCGCGTACTTTTTCGCACGCCCCGGGCGCCAGGCCCAGACCTGGGGCGCGACCACATGTTGGAATGTCATGCCGCGGGCAATTAAATCGCGGCCCGCGGCGCCCCCCCGCACACGGGATACCACCCCACGGGCAAAGCCCGGGGCATCAATCGTCAAAACAATATCGGGGCGCGCCGCCAAAATCGCATCGGCCGTTTGCCGCATGCGGCGCGTCAATGTGCGGGCGTGGGCCAAAACCTCGGCCACGCCCATGACGGCAATATCCGAAATCGGAAACAGCGACTTTAACCCCGCCGACGCCATATTTTCACCGCCGACGCCCACAAAATCCGCGTCCGGCATTTCGCGCATAATCTTGGCGCCCAAAACATCCCCGGACACTTCGCCGGCGATAATAAAGATTTTTAATCGTTTTTTCATTGTTTCTGTTCGGGCCGAAAGAACATATTCGGGGACAAGCCGCGTTTCGAACGGTTTTCAACAAAATCTATGGCGTCCATGGCATATTTGTTGTTTTTCACTTCGCGTCTGATTTTCTTTAAGCGATCGGCCAAGGGTTCCGTCTGATCCTTGGAGAAGACAGCCGAATACACGATGTGTATGGCCTGCATGTCTTCGGCCGAAAATCCATGACGTTGCAACCCGACACGGTTGATGGTGCGGTACATACCACGCGGTGACCCATCATATATGGCATAGGGCACAACGTCATTTGCCAAACCAGTCATACCACCGATAAATGAATTACGGCCAATGCGCACAAATTGCAGCACCGCCACCCCGCCGGATAAAATCACATTGTCTTCGATTTCCACGTGCCCCGCCACCTGGACCAGGTTGGACATCACGACATTATTGCCGACCTTGCAATCATGGCCCACGTGGGCGTTGACCATAATCTGGCAATCGTCCCCAATCACCGTTCCGTCGGACGCAGGCGTCCCCGAATGAATGGTCACATATTCACGAATACGGCAACGTTTCCCGATGCGCAGGCCGGTCATGGCGGCTTCGTCTTGCCACTTCAAATCCTGGCTCATCACGCCCAAAACGGCAAAGGGATAGACAATGGAATCGTCGCCGATGGACGTTTTGCCATCAATCACGACGTTGGAAATTAATTCCACCCGATCGCCCAAGACGACATTCGGGCCAATAATGCAAAACGGCCCAATCTTGCAATCGGCGCCCAAAACGGCCCCGGGATGAATAATTGCGGTTGGATGTATCATATTCAGGCTCACTTTTCTTAAATTTATGTCGCCCTAATCATACCCCATAGAACCGGGAATTGGTATTCAAGAAATCTAACAAATTATAACAGGCCTATATCAGGAACCGGGCCCCGCGCCGCCAAGACGCGCCGGGCAATGACGCCATCAAAATAATGCCCACGACGGTAATCACCGGCATCCCAGTCAAAATGCCAAAGATCCCCATCGTCATGGCCCACATCCGGGTCGCCAAATCGGCGGGCACCCGTTCGGCATGCCAAACCGACATCACGCACATCAGGAAAATCACCCCCGTCAATCCCAAGAACACCGGCACGGATTCGGTCAGCACAAACAGCGCCGCCGCCAAAATCGACACCAGACGCGCCATCCACTTTAATTTAACATAGGCACTGTGATGGATCCGCCCGCGGGGATGGACATAGCGCAACGCCAACGTTGCCGCCGCAAACGCCCCCAGCAGAATCAATCCCCCCATGTGCACCAGGGTCAAATTGCCCAATTGACCAAAGTGGAAAAATTCCGGCTGCATCAGCATCAATGTCGCAACCATCATCATGGCCAGCACCGTCCCCAGCATCGCATTCATGCCGCGCGGCATTGCCCGGCCCACCATGGCCCCCATCAAGACGGACGCCGCCGCCATCAGAAAACCGGTCCAACCCGGCGCCCCAAAGGCCCCGGCAACCACGGCCACCATCAATAAAACCAAATAGCGCATCAGACGCGGCCGCCGCACCCGATTGGCGATCCACGCGGGCAGGGCGGGCGCCACAACGCGTCCCTGGCGCACCGTCAGGGTTGTCACAAAAAACATCACGCCGGCCATGGCATAGGGCAACGTGGACATCGCGTCGCGCAAGACGCCGTAATTGCCCCCCATTAAAATCAACCATCCCAAAATCGTCCCCAACACCACCAGGGCGTAATTATCCGCCCGCGTGGCCGGCCGATGCAGGCCGGGCAAGATTGTCTGGTGCGCCACAAAATCCGGGCCCGCCACGCGCGCCATCCAAAACAGCGGCAACATCAAAATCCCCAGCCACAAAAATGTGGGGGCATACAGGGCCGCATTATTAAACGCGCTGACCGCGGTTTGGACGATAATTGCATCATTAAACATCTTGTCTTGCCTTTTAAATTTGTTGAATTATTATACAGCCATGACACAAAAACAAGACATTTTTGGATTGATGAACGGCGCGGTTCAAATGTGGCGCAGTTTTTATAATCCGACATCCGACGCCGTCTGGTTGGCGGCCGCCGCCCCACACGGGGCCCAGACTGTTTTGGACGTCGGCGTTGGGACCGGGGCAGTCGCCCTGTGTTGGATGGCGCGTCACATAGATGCCCGGGTCACCGGTGTGGATATATCGACCGACATGTTGGATGTGGCCGCGCGCAACGCCACATTGAACGGACGCGATCTGGAATTGATTGCCACCGATATTTTTTCGTGGCGCACGGCGCGCACCTTTGACCTGGTGATGACCAACCCGCCGTATTTCCAGGGCACCGCCGCCCGACATAACGCCCACCATAACGTCGACCTGGGGGCGTGGACGCGGGCCGCGGCCGCGCGTGTGCGCCCGGGGGGCACCCTGTGCACGATTGTGGATGCCGGGGCCCTGCATCGGGTGTTGGACGGCCTGGGGGGACACTTTGGTGGGATTCAGATTTTTCCCCTGCGGGGCGGCGGCAAACAGGCGTGCGCCGAACGCGTCATCATCCGCGCCAAAAACGGATCCGCGGCCCCCGACGCGCTGTATCCGGCCCTGGATATGGGGGACACACGAATTTTGCGCGACGGCTTGACACTGGACGACATTTTGGCTACACTGGGCGCCGATGATTAACTTTATAACACGATATTTTTCATCTCTGTGGGCGCTGATTACGGCGCCGGTCCGCATGATTTGGCGCCTGATTGTGCGTATCTTTCCACCGCGGGAATTTACCGTTATGGATACACCACGCGGCAATGTGTACACGTATGAGCAGAGCAGTTTCTGGCGTTTCACCAAATTCTGTGCCAAACTGGGGCTGATTATTTGGGCGGCATGGTCAACGTATGTGTTCGTGTATCATCGGCCGTTGCTGCAAAAACGCACCCAACAATTAGAGGAATCGCGCACGTCCCACACCCGCCAGATGAGCGATCTGATGACGTACCTGAAAAAATACAATGCCCTGGTGCGCGATCTGAACGTTATTGATGACAAGGTGTTAAATACGAAAAAACTCAGCGCGTCCGAAAAAGAAACCCTGATGGACAAGCGGTTAAAGACCTGGGGCGAATTGGATTTTCTGCACACGCGTTTAACGGAAATGTTCACAAACGCGGACTTTACCCCCGAATATACCAAGATTTCCGAACTGTCGGCGGAATACGAATTGACCCGCGCCGAAAATGCCGAATTGAAAAAGCGCAATCAACAAATTACCACGGCCATGAACCAGGTTGCCGATGCCGACGGCCAGATTGTGGAATTGGTCACGCAATTGACGGATAAAAACACCGCCGATCTGCGTAAACACCTTAAGAAAATTCAAACGTCGATCGCGGCCCTGGGCCTGACGGAAAAGAAATTGGTAACCCAGGCCAACAAATACACCAATCCGTTGGTGGGCGCGGTGTTTAACCCGCTGGAAATCGACAAAGATATGGATCCGAAATATCAAAAATTGGCCGACGGATTGCAATTGTGGCACGGGCTGGCGCGGCTGGACACCATGTTGCCGATTGGCGCGCCGGTGGCCAAGATGCGCATTACATCCAAATTCGGCATGCGCAATGATCCCTTTGACGGCAAACCCAAACGCCATCGTGGCATTGACTTTGCGGGCAAGATTGGCACCGAACTGTATGCCGTGGCCCCGGGCCGCGTGGTATCGGCCGGCGAACGCGTCGGATACGGCACCACGGTCGAGGTTGATCATGGCCTGGGCTTTTCCACACTGTACGCCCACCTGTCCCAGATTACCGTATCGCGCGGCGATTGGGTGCGGCCGGGCACGGTCGTGGGGCTGGGCGGTTCCACCGGCCGATCCACCGGACCGCATCTGCATTATGAAATCAGATACAAAGGCGCCCCGTTTGACCCCGAAAAATTTGTAAAGGAATAGAAACATGTTGGCATTTACGAACGCAAATGAAAAAATGTCCCCGACGGTTATCGGCGCCGGGTGCAAGGTGACCGGTGACATCAAAACCGATCACACGGTCCAAATTCACGGCACGGTGATGGGATCGGTCATCGCCGACACCATCGTCATTGGCCGCGGGGGCAAGGTTGTGGGCAAAATCGTCGCCCAGACGTTATTCCTGCACGGGGCGTTGGATGGTCCCGCGACGGTCGGCACCGCCAATGTGTTCAGCAACGCGCAAATGGTCGGCACGTTGTCGTATCACACGCTGAACATCACGGGCAATACGGGTCTGGAATGCAAACTGGCCAAACGAAAGGATAAATAATCATGAACAAAACTGTGTCCAAGGTTTATTTGGCATCGGATCACCGTGGTGTGGGGTTGAAACTGTATCTGACGGAAATGCTGAACGCGGCGGGCTATGCGGTCGTGAACCTGGGGGTCGACGATCCCAACACGTCTGTGGATTATCCGGATGTGGCGGCGACCCTGGCCGATGCGATGCTGGGGGATGAAAAATCCCGCGGCGTGATTATTTGTGGCACGGGGGCGGGCGTCCAGATTGCGTCGAATCGGTATCGACACCTGCGCGCGACGCGCGTTGATCGCCCGGACCAGGCCCGCGCCGACCGCACCCACAATGACATCAATGTCTTGGCCCTGGGGGCGGATGATATTGATATAGAGGTTGCCTATCTGTGCGTCCAGGCATTCCTGGAAACGCCGTTTGACGCATCCGAACGCCGCGTGCGCCGGATTGAAAAAATCTCGTAAAAAAAATCCCGGGAACAAACCCCGGGATTTTTTATTCGAGATAATAACAATCGCTGTTCAATGTATAACTGCCCGTTGTATCTGTAAAATTTTGGCCACGCGGAATATAACAATCGCTGATGGATACGCTGCCGGCGCTGGATGATCCGGACACATTATTAAATGTCGGGCAACGCGTACAAACGCCGCTGTTGTAATAGGCCAATCCGTAACTATTCGCGCCGCAACGCCGGGGGGCCGTTTCACATTGCCAACAGTTCTTGATTGATCCGGTTGCCCTTTCCGCATTTGTCCCATAACTATACCACTGCAATGTCGTGTATGCGTCACAGGAATTAAGGGGCAGGGCCTCTTCGTTATAACATTCACCAATTCCGCCGGCGGCCCCCGCGCAAACGGCATAGGTGTTCCACGTACCACTATAATACTTTGCCAAACCGGTCAGCAGTTCGTTCAAAATACGATCCGCCCAAATTTTCCGTTCCGCCACAGAATTCCAATGCGCATTATTAAATGGATAGTTATTCAGATCCTTGATACAACGCGCCGCCCATGTCGTCGTGGTTGTTTTATTATTTATACATGTTGGATAACCGCCATTTTGGTCACATGCCCGGATCAGGCATTTAACATAATATTCGCATGTGCCATAGGGGTCGTTATCCGCCCCATCATATGCCGCATTTGCCGAAAACAAACCGACGTTTGGATTCGGCATAAAAACGGAGGAAAAAAGTGCGGATTTCTGGGGTTTTTATTTTAGGGATTTTGTCGTATGCAAACGTCCCTTTGGATTAGGCATAGTGAAATCGTTCCCAACCCCACGGATTATACCATGTTGCGCCGATTTGTGCAACATGTTTTCTGGACATGAACGGAATTAAGAACGGTGCAAGTTCTCCTCCGTTGGAGGAGTACCCCGAAGGGGGGAGGTGGTTAGAGAGTTTATTTTCTAGAATCCGTAGTCTCTAACCACCCCGTCACAACCACCCACGGAAACTAAAGTTTCCGCGGGGCCCGGTTACGCGCCACCCCTCCAATGGAGGGGAACCTGTCATCGTTTTTAAGAACTTAAGATCGTCATCCCGGCGAAGGCCGGGATCCAGTAGTACCGACACCCCGCCCCTAACGGGGCACCCCTCTTGCCAGAGGGGAACCTAAAGGACGTCATCCCG
>JAAVBR010000022.1 GCA_014802705.1 bacterium
CATTGTGATCTGGTACGTTCAAATACTTGGAAACAAAGAATTTTACTTTTGTCATTCCCGCGGCGGCGGGAGTGGGTCTCTCAACCTAATAAAGCACCGTTCTTTTAATTTCATAGTCCCTATTCCCGCCTGCGCGGGAATGACAGGAGTTTTTAAGTTCTAAATTTAGAACGCACCAGATCACAATGGATCCCGGCCTTCGACGGGATGACGTTCTTAAGTTCTTAAAAACGGATTAGGTTCCCCTCTGGCAAGAGGGGTGGACGCGTAGCGGACGGGGTGTCGGAAACCCTCCCCGTCGACTAACGTCGACACCCCTCCCACCGGGCCCCGCAGGGGCCCTGGAGGGGAATTGTCACCCGATAAAAATCCCCCAGACGGGGGATTTTTTTATCGGGTGCGCGGGCCCATGGCCAATAATTTGAAATTATTGGCGGCCGACCAGCGGGGCCGATGCCCCATCGCCATCACCGCCCGCATCAACATGACTTTGAACATGATGCGATCCAGACTGCCGTCCGCCAGACCACGAAAACCCTGCATAAAGCGTCTATGCGGCGTGCCCAGGCTGGGGCGCACGACACAGAACATATGCGGACCAAAACTGTACGCCATGATCGACCCCCGACGATTTTGATGAATCGTCACGGTTTGCCCCACCCGCATTTTGGATTCAAATTCAATGGGCACACGGGCCATATTATTCAATCGGTCGGCTCGGATCATACAGACATCCACCGCCCCCATGGTCGGTTGAGTCGTCATTGATGTAATTTTATATTTTTCCATTTCCTGTCTTTTCCCTTATGACATAAAAAACCGGCCCCAATGGGCCGGTTTTATTTCTTTGCCGTCGGCTTACCCCAGCATTTTGGCGACTTCGTCGGCCAAATTGTCTTCGGCTTTTTCAATGCCTTCGCCCAGGACATAGTACGCAAAGCCCGTCAATTTGCCACCGGCCGCCGCGACCACCTGTTTCACGGTCTGGGACGGATCCATGACGAACGGTTGTTCTTCCAAAACGGATTCCGCATAGTATTTGTTGATGCGGCCCGACACCATCTTTTCCACAACGGCGTCCGGTTTGCCGGCCGTCGCCCCGGATTCGATGAACACTTTCTTTTCGCGTTCCACCGCCGCCGGATCCACGTCATCAATCGTCATGAATTCGGGCTTGTTCGCGGCGATGTGCATGGCGACCTTGGTCCCAATTTCGTCGATTTTGTCGGAATCCCCGTCAATGGCAACGATCACACCGATCTGGCCCATACCCGGGACCAACGCGTTGTGCACGTATGTATAAATGTGATCCCCGGTAACCTTGGCGATACGGCGCAGGTTCATATTTTCCCCAATCGTCGAAATCGTCGCGGCAATGTCATCTTTGACCGCCGCCAACGTCGCGTCAAAATCCCCCTGCAATTCCAGGGCCTTGGACGCCACATCGGCCACCAATTTCTGGAACTTTTCGTTTTTCGCCACGAAATCGGTTTCCGCGTTCAATTCCACGACACAGCCCAACCGATCGCATTTCACGACGGTCACCAGGCCCGATGCCGCCACACGGCCGGCCTTGGACGCCGCCTTGACGATCCCCTTTTGGCGCAGCCAGTCCGCCGCCGCCTCGATATCGCCGTTTGTTTCGGTCAAGGCTTTTTTGCAATCCATCATCCCCGCGGATGTTTTTTCACGCAGTTCTTGGATCAATTTTGCTGTAATTTCCGCCATATTTTTCTCCATTCTTTTCAAAGGGTTATTATGAATGCGGGGCGCGCGCGGCGCCCCGAATGCATCCGCATCAATTATTTATCCGCCTTGTCGGCCAATTTGCCACGGCGTTCCGCACGGGCTTCGGACGTTTTGGATTTCGCGCGGGCTTCCTTTTCCTTGACCCCGTCTTCGAAATCATCGGCCGCGGCCGCACGCATGTCGGATTCAACCTTTTTACCGGCCGCGCCGCCCAAACGTTTTTCAATACCGGACAAAATCGCATCCACGAACAGATCGCAATACAGTTGCGTCGCACGCGCCGCGTCGTCGTTCCCCGGCACCGGGTAATCCACCATTTCCGGATTGGCGTTCGTATCGCAGATCGCGATCGTCGGGATATCCAACGTTTTCGCTTCGCGGACGGCGTTGATTTCACGCGGCACGTCAATCACGACCAACGCCTGGGGCGTGCCGTGCATTTCCAAAATCCCGCCGAAAATCCCACGCAGTTTTTCAACTTCTTTGGTCATGACGCCGACTTCTTTCTTGGTCAGACCCAATTTTTCCGCGTTTTCGATATCGGATTCCATTTTCTTCAGACGACGAATCGACTGGGACACGGTGGTCCAGTTGGTCATCATCCCGCCCAACCAGCGGTTATTGACATAAAATTGCCCACAGCGTTCGGCGGCATCTTTGACGATGTCTTTGGCCTGATGCTTGGTGGCAACGAACAAAACCTTGCCCCCGGCGGCGGCGATCGCCTCTAACGCGACCAAGGCACGGTGCATCAACGGGGCCGTTTTGTTCAAATTGATAATGTGAATTTTGTCTTTGACGCCATAAACGTACGGTGTCATCAGCGGATTCCAACGACGCGTATGGTGACCAAAGTGAACGCCCGCTTCCATCAGCTGTTTCATATTAAATGTCGGCAATGCCATGAATATATCCTTTTGTTTTCTGTTATTTTTCCTCGCCCTGGGCAAATACCGGAATTGTCTGTTTCCGGACAGAAATCCGCCCCTGGGTTGTGTTCTTCGTGCCGTGCACGTGGGCGCATTATGGCGCAATTGCCCCCAAAAATCAAGCAAAAAGATACATTTGACAAATATCAAAATTTTTGACAAATAATATTGACAAATGTTTGACATGTACTATATTTATAGTGTGTGAGGAGATGATACGGAATGAGAATGTTGCATCGGATCTTGACAGTTTCCTTGGCGGCGGCAGTTGTGGCGACGTCTGTGCCGGCCGTGGCCGCGGACAGCCGTTGTGCCAACGCCCTGTATCGGCGCAATCACGCGACGGAATGCGCCGCGGATAAAAAATTCTGGACCACATCCACTATCGGCTGGGTCAGCGGGGCGGTCGCGGCCCTGGGGACGGGGTTGGCGGTCTTGGGCATGTCCGGCGGTGGCGCGGGCGCGGCCGATGCCACCCCGGCACCGACGACGGTCAACACCCACATGGCGACATTGACGGCCTATGACACGGTGGGATACACCGATCCGACCCTGTTGGCGGCGGCCGTGGCCGATAAAAAATATATGAACAACGCCAATCAGTACAATGACATTCGGGCGGCGTATGCCATGGCCCGCGGGTTCACAGGACAAAATTCCACCATTGCGATTTTGGACACCGGCAACGTCGGATATCACGGCGCCGCGGTTAAAAACCTGGTGGCGGGGGCCATCGCCCCGAACGCCACCGTCGACGCGTATCAAATTGTGGATGCGCGCGGCGAATTTTTACCCTATGCCCAGATTGGCGATATGATCGCGTCGGCGCGCGACGCCAACATCTTTAACGCCAGTTGGGGTGTCGAATCCCAGGCGCGCCTGAACGCCGACACCATCCGGTCCCGGGCCCAGTTGGAACGCCTGACCGATGCGCATATGATTGATGAAATGGTCAACGCCGCGGCGCGCGACGCGATCTTTGTCTGGGCCGCCGGCAACGAAGGCCGCACCCAGAGCACCGCGATGGCCGCCCTGCCCCGCGTGGTGCCGGAATTGGACGGGCACTTTGTCAATGTCGTGGCGTGGGACAGCGCGACGGGCGCCCTGGCCGATTACAGCAACGCGTGCGGGGCCACCAAACTGTATTGCATCACGGCGCCGGGGTCGGATATGAATGTCGGGTTCGGCACCGCGTCGGGGACCAGTTTTGCCGCCCCCGTCGTGTCCGCCGCCATCGCCGTTATTCGCGAGGCCTGGCCGCACATGAGCGCCCACGAAATCACCCAGTTGCTGTTCACGACCGCGCGCGATTTGGGCGACGCCGGGGTGGATGATGTTTACGGTTGGGGCATGTTGGACCTGGAACGGGCGACACGCCCGGTCGGCGCCGCCATGGTGCCGTTGGACGACACAATGGTCCCGCTGCGCATGGCGTCCGTGCGTGGGGCCGCGGCCCGTGCGATCAAATCGGCCAACCTGGGGTTTGCGTTCTTTGACGCGTTTGGCCGTGCGTTTGACGCCGATTTGAACGACAGCATTTCATTCCGCAACACATCACGCGCGGCGGCGCGCCTGGCGGGGGACGATGCCATCACCCTGGGGACCATCGGGGCACTGGAATTCGGTTTTGCCAAAAACACCCTGTTGACGGCGGACGGATTTTTGCAGACGGACGCAACACCCCTGGTCAGTTTTGTGGGATGGAACAATGCGTTCCAGTTGGGCAATGTGCGCCTGTTCCAGCGCAGCCGCCTGGGATGCGCCCGCATGAATGCGGCGGACGATTCCCTGATCCGTGATATTTCGCCGGTGTACACCGCCAACGTGTCCCTGGGGGCCGCATGGGGGAATTGGACATTTGCCGTCGCGGCCGACGATATGGTACTGGGGGGACATATGACCCTGCACCTGCCGACGGGGCGCGGGGCGAACGGCGCCATCGTGTACCAGGATCACACCATTGATCTGGCGACGCGGCCGGCGGTGGAATACAGCGCGACATACCGCGGCATCACGGCCGCATGGGTGGACAACCCGACGGGACGCGATGAATTCTATGTGGTGGCGCGCGGACGTATCCAATTCTAATGGGGCCGGGATTCGCGTCACATCACGATGGGCGGACCGGATTTATCAATCCCGCTGACCGCCATAAATCGGGTCAACGTGTCACGATGCACGCGCAGGCGCCGGGCGATTTCATAACGACTACTGCCGCTGTTTAACTTATCGCTGATATACTTTTCCCGTCCAATCAGTTTGCAGGCATTGCGACTGCCGCTGCGGCGGCCGACATGTTTACCTTCGGATTTCACACGGGCCAGGGCCTCTTTGGTGCGCTGGGAAATCAGGTTTCGTTCGATTTCCGCCGACAGACCAAACGCAAAGGCCAACACTTTACTGGTGATATCACTGCCCAGGCGATAGTTGTCTTTGATGGTCCATATTTTGGCCCCGACATCCATACAATAATGCAAGATACTCATAATCTGTAACAGATTACGTCCCAGTCGCGATAATTCAGACGCGATAATCAGGTCGTCTTTTTGAATACGTCGGATCAGGCGTCCCAACTTGCGCTTATTTAAATCTTTGGTGGCGGATATTGTTTCTTCGATCCAACAATCTATGGTCAGTTCTTCCTTTTGACAAAACTTCAAGATTTCAAACCGCTGGTTTTCAGTGGTCTGATGATCTGTTGAAACACGTATGTATCCGTATATCACGGTATGACCTCCTTTGGCTTTGATAGTAAATTATTTGTCGAAAACAAGTTTTTTATATTCCTAGGCGTTCTAAAATGACACACAACTTTATGTTTTTACACAATTTTCTTTGCGTATCCAAAAATATCCCGCGATGGACATAAAAACCCTTGTCTTTTATGGAACGCGCGGGCTATGATGCGGGTATCCGGATTTTACAAGGAAAGGCGAGAGGCATGAAAAATTCCAAAAACAATCGGTCCGCATCCACCACACGCCGCACACGGCGCACCCCCACCCCACGGATTCAGCGGCGGCGTTGGGTGATTTTGGGGGCGGCCCTGCTCTTGGCCCTGATGGGGGGATGGATGGCATGGGGGATAATGCGGGGGAATGCGGCGCCGCGCGCCACAATTGTGGCGGATGTGCCCACGCCCGCCGCCTTTACCGATGCGACCTTTATGATTCTGGGCGAACCGGGGGCGGACGGCGGATTGCCCATGGTCAACAATGAACGTTCCCTGCGCCCGGGTTCCGATTTACGCATTCGCTATGAAATGACGCGCGGGGAATATACGCCCGCCCTGCGTGCGGATACAACAGACGCGGAATTAAACGCCGGCATTAAAATTTATCCCTTTATTCCCGGCACATGGCGGCGATGGGGCGGCGACACATTGGTCTTTACGCCGAAACAGCCCTTTCCCGCCGATCAACGGTTCAGTGTGGATATATCCCCGAAATTATTAAACCGGGACCTGCGCGCGCCGCGACATGTGACCTTTGCCACGCCGAAACTGACCGCCACGGTGGAAAGCCTGGACACCTATGCCGATCCGGCCCGGCCCCGGTCCATGATTGCGGTGGGGGTTATATCCTTTGATTATCCGATTGATGCGCGCAACTTTGACAATCGGGTGACGGTCAAATTGGGCAACCATAAAATTGATTTCAGCACCCGTTTCGATGCCTGGGATCGCACCGTGCTGATCACGTCGGCCCCCATTGCCGTGGGGGATACGCCGCAAAATCTGCGCATGATTATCGATCCGGTGATGGCGGCCACCGGCAACGCCCAGACCCCGCGCATCACCGCCGACACCATCGTAGACGCGGCGGATAACCTGTTCAAGGTCACGGCCGTGACATCCCAGATTGTGGATGCCAACGACGGCACCCCGCAACAATTGATTTTGGTGTCCACCACGGCCGCGGCCGCGCGGGACGTCAATTGGTCGGATTATTTGGACGCGTGGCTGTTGCCCCTGGGGCGCGATACGGATGACCGGCATCGCTGGGCCACGGACGAGGTGACAGATAACATCCTGAACCAATCCCAAAAACTATCCCTGACCCCGGTGGATTTAACGGCACCGGCGGGGGTTTATCAATATGCCTTTGCCTATGACGTGTCGGATAAAAATCCGCGGTATTTATATGTGCGTTTAAAACCCGGCATGCCATCCCAAATCGGGTTCGATATGCGCACCGGCATGGACAAAGTGATGGCCGTCACCTATCCCGCGCAGACGGTTCAAATCGCAGGCAGCGGCGCGTTACTGACCCTGGGCGGTGAACGGCGTTTAACCATCGTGGGACGCGGCGGCGCCCCCCGGGCCTACATCAATGTGGCCAAGGTTAAATCATCCGAAATCAATCATCTGATTTCCCAAACCTATAACATCTTTACGGATATGTCCTTTAAGTCATGGGCCTTTGGTCCCTATGACATGTCGGTCGTGTTTAAAAAGACCGTATCCTTTGCGGATCCGTCGCCCAAACGCGTCAATTATGCGTCGGTGGATTTGGGCGCCTATTTGGATCGCACGCCCGGGGATAAAACGGGAATCTTTATCATTCAAACCGGCACCAGTTCGAATCAGGCCGACTATAACGATCATCGGTTGATTTTGTTGACGGACCTGGGGATTATTCGCAAGGTCAATGCCGACGGGGGATCCGCGGTGTTTGTATCGCGCCTGGCCACGGGGGCGGCGGCCGCGGATGTGACGGTCGACGTTCTGGGGCGCAATGGAAATCCGGTCTGGTCCGGAAAGACCGATGCGTCGGGACGCGTGGATATTCCGGTCCTGGCGTGGGCGGAATATAAAAATGCCCGCGAACCCGTGGCGATTGTGGCGCGGCGCGACAATGACGTGTCCTTTATCCCGTATAACGGGGCCTGGGCGCAACAGGTGGAATATTCCAAATTTGATGTCGACGGCACCTATGGCGCAACGGCGCCCATGAACGCGTTTGTCTTTTCCGATCGCGGCGTTTATCGCCCGGGCGAAGAAATGATTATCGGAACAATCGTCAAAGAAAAGAACTTTAAATCCCTGGCGGGGGTGCCGGTCCAGATTGAAATCGACGATCCCCGGGGCCGCACCATTTTTGACAAGACCATATCCCTGAACGCGGACGGAATGTTTGATGTGCGCCACACATTTGCGCCGACGGCCGGCACAGGGGAATACGGGGTGCGGGTCTATTCCTTGAACGATCGGAAACGGCACCAAGACCTGTTGGGATCCACCACGGTCCAGGTGGCGGAATTTGTCCCGGACACCCTGGAAATCAACGCCCATATTGATGACGCAACGGATACGGGATGGCAAAATTGGGACGCCGTGCGCGGGACGGTGACCCTGCGTAACCTGTACGGTACGCCGGCGGCAAACGCCCGCATCACGGCCCAGGTAACATTGACCCCGGCCCAGTTTTCATTCCCGCAATACGCGGCTTATAAATTCACATCGAACTTTATCGATGGCACCGGGTTGGGCCGTGCATCGGCCGGGGCCGTGCGGGTCATGACATGGGATTTGCCGGATATGACCACCGATGACAACGGGGTCGCGTCTTTGGCGCCCCACCCCATGACCCAACCCGTGTCGGGGACATACAATATGGCGATTCACCTGCGCGGATTCGAAGGTGCATCGGGCAACAGTGTCCGCACCACCGTCACCACGCGCGTATCTGATGCACGGCATTTGGTGGGCTATCGCGCCAGTGGGGATTTATCCTTTGTCGCGATGGGCGCCGCGCGATCCCTGCATGTGGTGGCGGTCGGCCCCGACGGCATGGCCACGGCGGCAAACGATTTGCGCCTGCGCATTATGCGGCGCGACAGTTTAACCAGCCTGATCAAAGACAACAATGATTATTACAAATATCAGACCGTGACACGCGATCGCGTGGTGGGGGACACGGCACTGGCCATCGGGGCGGACGGGGAAACCATCAAACTGGATACCGCGACACCGGGCACCTATGTGGCCCAGATTTTGGGCACAGACGATCGCGTCTTGGCCCATGTGGATTATTTTGTGGCGGGCGGACCGAACGCGACCCTGACGGTGGACAGCAACGCCGACCTGCGTATTAAATTAAATCGGACGGATTACGCCCCGGGGGACACGGTGGATGTCGCCATCACGGCGCCGTATGCCGGCACAGGCCTGATCACGATTGAACGCGATCGCGTCTATGCGGCCCGGTGGTTCCGAACGACCGCATCTGCATCGACCCAGCGCATCACCATCCCCGCTGATTTCGAAGGCACAGGATACATCAACGTTTCCTTTGTCCGCGACATCAACAGTCCCGATGTGTTTACGTCGCCATACACCTTTGCGGTGGCGCCGTTCGCGGTTCAAAATCCCCGGCGCCAGATGACCGTTACCTTGGACGCGCCGGACCGGGTGCCGGGCGGTCCGATGACGGTTGACGTCAAAACATCCCAGGATGCGCACGTGATGCTGTTCGCGGTGGATGCCGGCATTTTACAGGTGGCGCGTTATCAAATGCCCCGCCCCTTGGCACACTTTTTCCAAAAGGCCGCGTTACAGGTCACAACCTATCAGATTTTGTCCCTGGTGCTGCCGGAATACAATGTGTTGCGCGAATATGCCAAAACGGGGGGCGGCGATTATGACGCCGGGACGGCCGCCGCGGCGTTAATCAACCCGTTTGCCCGACGCGTGACGCGCCCCATGGCGTTTTACAGCGGCATGATCCAGACCCAGGCCAAAACACCGCAACGTGTTTCGGTGCCGATCCCTGATTCCTTTAACGGGACGGTGCGCATTTATGCCGTGGCGACCAATGCCACGGCCATGGGCGCGGCCGATACCCGCACCGTGGTACAGGCCCCGGTGGTTTTAACCCCGACGGCCCCCATGGCGGTCGCCCCGGGCGATAAATTTGACATCGGCGTCATGGTGGCCAACATGATGCCCGACAGCGACGCGGGCGCCACCGTCCGCCTGGGGATCCGTACCGATGACGCGTTGCGCACCACGGGGGACACCCCCCTGATGTTGAATGTGCCCCCCATGCGGGATGCGTGGGGATCGTTTGGCATCACGGCGGGCGACAATCCCGGCGCGACCCATGTTCAAATCCGGGCCGATCTGTTCGGGGAACAGGACAATGACGCCGCCATCGCCACGGCGACGCGGGATGTATCCCTGTCGGTGCGCCCCATCACCCCCCAGACAACGATTTTGACCACGGGCGATGTGACGGGACCGCGCACCACGATTTCAAAATTCCGGGCCGACCTTTATCCCGCGGGGGCGACGCGCACGTTGTCCCTGTCCCGTGGGGCGGCGGGGCTGATCATGCCCCTGGGGCGGTATCTGCAAGATTATGATTATAACTGCACGGAACAGATGGCATCCCGCATCATCGGGTGGATGGCGTCGGCGGATATACCCATGATGGGCGTAACGCATCAGGCGGCCGAACAAAAAATCAGTACCTTGGTCAGCACCCTGAAAAATCGCCAGAATGATGACGGGTCATTCGCCCTGTGGGCGGGGGGCGCAACAGACCGCAATCACATAACCGATGCGGATGCGGTTTGGCTGACGGCCTATGTCGCCGACACCTTGATGACGGCGCGCGATGCGAACT
This sequence comes from bacterium, assembly GCA_014802705.1. Lineage (GTDB taxonomy): Bacteria > Pseudomonadota > Alphaproteobacteria > Rs-D84 > Rs-D84 > Enterousia. Next base: position 10,307 of record JAAVBR010000022.1, read on the forward strand.
TTAATGTGCCCGACACGATGATCGCCCGGGCGGTGGATTACCTGCGCAGTGCGGCCGGAACAACCCCACAGGATGCCGATACGGCCCGCGCAAACGCCTATGCGATTTATGTCGCCACGCGGGCGGGATTTGTCACCACGGGATACATCGGAACCTGGACATCATACGCGGACCAGAATATTAAAAATTGGTCATCGGATGTGATGGGGGCCCGGATCGCCGCGGCATACAAAATCATGCACCAAGACGATGCGGCGGATCGCCTGATGGCGCAATACAAATGGGCCGCGACGGATAACGACGCCCCGGCAACCATGATGCGCAACCCCGTGGCGGATAACGCGACGTATGCGGCATTGCGGCGACAATATTTCCAGGCGCCCACGCCCAAAATGGACGACATGGCGGTGGCCTATATCAATCGGGGGGCGTACGACGCCCACACCGCGGCGGCCCTGATCCGGGGGCTGATGGGGGGCGATGCGGCGCGTCGTCTGCCCGCGGTGCGCGTGATGGCGGATGACACCCCCATCACGGCGGACGCCAACGGCACGTTTGTCCTGCCCGAGGCCACCACGAAAATCATCATCGAATGTGACGCCTGTGATGACGGGGATGCGTTACGCTATGCCATTGTCCAGACCGGATTTGAACGGCGCGTAACCCCCGTATTCCATGGGATTGATATCCAACGTGCCTATTACGATGCGGCGGGCCGCCGCATCACATCCGCCCCGGTGGGCGCCGACATCACGGTCCGGATCACGGTCCGTGCCACGGGCGCCACATCCACGGCCGATCATGTGGCGATTGTGGACCTGTTGCCGGGGGGCTTTGTCGCAGACGCGGCGGGACTGACCGGTCCGCACACGGCGGCGGATGTCCGCGAAGACCGCGTGGTCATTTTTGCCCCCGTCACACGATCCGGGGCGGAAATTACCTATCACGCGGTGGCGACGACACCCGGCACGTTCCAGGTGCCGCCGATAACGGCCACCGATATGTACGCCCCAACCATCCGCGCCACGACGCGCCCCGGCACGTTCCAGGTGAATAATGCAACGTCTAAGTAAGGGCCTTTATCGCGTTGGCGCCGCGCTGCGCCGGCATAAATGGATCACCCTGATCGGGGGGGTGATTTTGGTCTGGGGGGTGACGCGTGCGTTTTTCATGCCCCCGATTTTATCCCAGACCCATTTTTCCCGGGCCTTTTACGATCGGCACGGAACGCTGTTGCGCCTGACCCTGGCGGCGGATGATAAATATCGGCTGTACACCCCGCTGAACGACATGGCGCCCGCAGTGGTGCGCGCCACGTTGTTGTACGAAGACCGCTGGTTCTATGCACACCCGGGGATCAATCCGGTGTCCGCCATCGGGGCAACCATCAATTATTTCACCCACCGCACGCGTCCCATCGGGGCGTCCACCATCACGATGCAGGTGGCGCGGATGCGATACGACCTGGACACGCGCACGGTGGGCGGCAAATTAAAACAGATGGGTCTGGCGCTGTGGTTGGAATTGATGCATCCTAAGCGCGAGATTTTAGAGGCCTATCTGAACCTGGCGCCCTATGGCGGGAACATCCACGGCATTGGGGCGGCGGCCTTGATTTATTTCCATCGGGCGGCGCGTGACCTGGCGCCCATCGAATCGATTACCCTGGCGACCATCCCCCAGAACCCGGTCAAGCGCGGTCTGAACACGGCGGCGGGCCTGCGCCACATGGCGGCAATGCGGCATGACCTGGTGCGGCGATGGACGGCGCGTTATGGCGACGACAACGGCCGGCTGGCAACAGACGTGTCCATGCCCTTGATGGTGCGGGGGGCGACCGACCTGCCCCGGCGGGCAAATCATTTTGTGGATCGGGAAATGATGCGCGACGGCAATTATTGGCGCCACATGGGGCCGACAAACGGCGTGATTCAAACCACATTGGACGACACGTTACAGACGCGCCTGGCGTCGGTATTGCGCCAAGAAATCAATGCCCGGCGGTCCATGGGCGTGGAAAATGCCGCCGCCATTTTGATCAATTATAAAACGATGGAAACATTGGCCTATATCGGGTCGGCCGATTATTTTGACGCCGCCATTTTTGGCCAGAATGATGGCGTGCGCGCCCGGCGCAGCCCCGGTTCCACCTTAAAGCCCCTGATCTATGCCATGGCGGCGGACGACGGTTTGATTCATCCGATGACATTGCTGCGCGATGCGAAAATCAACTTTGGCGTTTATGCGCCGGAAAATGCCGACAATGAATTTTACGGGCCGGTCTTGGCACGCGACGCGTTGACCCATTCGCGCAATGTGCCGGCCATCGATTTGTTGCGGCGCATCGGCACACACCGTTTTTATCGATTGATGCGGGACGCGGGCATCACACGATTGCACCGGCCGGATCATTATGGGGTGTCGATGGCCCTGGGCGGGGCCGAGGTATCCATGTACGAATTGGCCGGAATTTATGCCGCGATGGCCAACCTGGGGATGCGGTACAATATCCGCACGCGCGCCGATGATGATGCGGGGCCCGGGGTTCAACTGTTACGGCCCGAGGCATTTTTTCTGACCCTGGATATGCTGGGGGGTGCCGGCACGCCGGAAACATTTGTCCCCTTTGCGCGGCGCACGTCCCATATTCGGCATTATTGGAAAACCGGCACATCGTCATCATACCGCGACGCCTGGACCGCGGGCATATTCGGGGATTATGTGTTGGTGGTCTGGGTCGGACATTTTGACGGCCGCCCCAACAACGCGTTCAGCGGCGCCCGCACCGCGGCCCCGATTTATTTTAAATTGGCCGCCGCCACCGCCGATTGGGCCGCAACACATGGCGCCCCGATCCGGAATCCAAATTTCCTGCGCGATGATTTAAACATATCGCGTATTGATATGTGCGACGGGGTTGGGGGCCTGGCGGGAACCTATTGCCCGCGGGCGGTCAAAGCGTACTTTATCCCCGGCGTGTCCCCGATTGAAACGTCATCCGTCTATCGCGCGGTGCCGATCGATAATCAAACCGGCCGGCGGGCGTGCACGGCCGACCCGGCGACAACACACATGGAAACATTTGAATTTTGGGATGCCGAATTTTTGGATATGTTTCGCCGCGCAGGCATTCGCCGCCACACGCCGCCGCCGTTCATGCCCGGATGCGACCTGGATACCGTGATGCAGACCCACGCCGCGCCGCGAATCCTGGCGCCGGGGGATGGGGATCGCCTGGTGATTACGGGGACGCGGGATGACATGCCGATCGCCCTGCGCGCGGTGTCGGATATGCCGACCGCCCGCCTGTTTTGGTTTATCGATGACGACATGTGCGGCACAACCACATCCGGCGACACCATCAGCCCGGCCATCCGCATGGGCCCCCACACCATCCGCGTGATGGACGAAATGGGCGGCGGCGCCGATATTCACGTGACCGTGGTGAAATAAAGACTGGACTTTTTTCCTATTGTTGGCTATGATGCCGGGGTGTCGGATATGCCGTTATCGGCGTATTCGGGATGAGGAGTAAGAACCTCTATTATCAAGCCATCATACCAGGGTATGATGTATGTGTGAGCTCTAACTTGTTCGGGTTGGAGGATGGCCGAATATATTGAATAGGCCGTTATATCAGCTTGATAATATTTCTTAACCTCCAACCACCTGATTTTTCGGCGGTGGTTGATTTTGATCATCATGGGGTGGTCACCGCATGCACTTTTCTCTCTCCACAAGACAAAAAGCGTGCCCCCACCCCACCAACAGATTTTATGTCCCGGCGGGTGGGTTACCCTGGCTCTGATTTTCCTGGCCGGGGCACCTGTGGCCCGGCACAAACATGGTTTGTGCCGGGGCGCGATGGGCGGGATTTTTTATGTACCATTTATAATTTATAGTAACACGCCGTGGTATAGGTGTAATCGCGACTGG
>JAAVBR010000023.1 GCA_014802705.1 bacterium
AACGTACCAGATCACAATGGATCCCGGTTCTTTGAAAAACAATTATCAATTGTTTTTCAAATTCAGTGCCGGGATGACGACAAGTGTGGGACGGTTCCCCCGTGTCCAAGAGGACTGTTGGAAAACATGTTGCAAAAATCGGCGCAATCGGTTATAATCCGTGGGGTAGAGGGCGAAAACACTATGCCTAATCCAAAGGGACGTTTGCATACGACAAAATTCCCAATATAAAAATCCCGGTTTTCCGCACTTTTTCCTCCTGATTTTTATGCCTAATCCAAACGTCGGTTTGTTTTCGGCGCCGGCGATGGCGGAAACGTGCAGTATAGAAGAGGGGATTGTTGAGACTGAGGATTTTGCGGTCAAAGAGGCCTTTTCTAATTCAAGGGTGGGTGTTTATGCGACATGCGACACCAAGACAGACGATACAGGGGCGTATATTCTTGACGCGTGTGGTATAGGTGCGCGGGTGTATTCGGCATGTTTTCCGGATTTTGAGGGTTTGACGAGGGATTTTGTATTAGATAGGACGGGAAACTCTTATGGGGGCGTGTACTGCTATTGCACCGTGGAGAGCGTGGGGGCGTATAAGTGTGCTGTGAATGGCGATATTGCTATTTGGGTTTCGCCGGGCAGTTCGTCGACAGCTGACCTTAAATTTGCATCCGAAACAGCATGTAGCAGGGGCTGTAGGGAGGCCTGTATGGATCGAATGAATCGATCAACGCAGCTTTTTATAGAGCGGGCGTGTGGCGAGGACGCCGATACGATTTTGAATAATTTTTTATAAGGGTATTTATTCGGCGATCCGCCCATGCATCAAAAATCCCGCCGGGGCATTTGGGCGAGGTGGGGGATTAAAAAAACCGGCATTGCCGGTCTTTTTTAATTTGCAGCCGTCGGGGCCAAGCGTTTGCGGCCCGCAGCGCGACGGCGGCTTAAGACATCGCGGCCGCCCTTGGTCGACATTCTTTCCCGGAACCCGTGTGTGCGCACGCGGCGGGTTTTCGACGGTTGATAAGTACGTTTTGTTGCCATAATTAAATCCTTTTGTGCGTCCATTTAACCACAGGTTTTGGGAAAATGCAACCTTTTTTTATTTTTTCTTGCCATCGCTGATCAGGCCAAAGTGTTTCAGCCCCAGCAACGTCATGTGGTAACTGAACAAAGCGCAAAATAATTTCCATAACGGTAAGAAAAACATTTTTAACCTCTTGATTCAAAAACATTGTACTAAAAATATATAATTTGTCAATATATTTTTTGGGTTTATTTCTTGACCAAAAGCCTAAAAATTTGCTATCTTGCGTCTGTGAAAAAGAAGGATATTTCGGTATGGATGAAACAACAAATTTCAATGAAATTGGCGAAGTAAAGGTGCCCCAGTCGTCACTGGAACACGAAATGCGGACCAGCTTTTTGGATTACGCGATGTCGGTGATTGTCGATCGTGCGTTGCCGGACGTGCGCGACGGGTGCAAACCGGTGCATCGGCGTATCTTGTACGTGATGAATGATGTGGCGCCCGCGACACGCGCGACCGTCAAATCCGCCCGTATTGTCGGGGACGTGATGGGTAAATATCACCCCCATGGCGACAGTTCGATTTACGAAGCCATGGTGCGTATGGGCCAAGACTTTTCCATGGGGGAAATGTTGGTCCAGGGCCAGGGGAACTTTGGATCCCGCGACGGGGACAAGGCCGCCGCCATGCGTTATACCGAGGCCAGACTCTCGAAACTGGGGGCCTCGCTGATGGACGATATGGACAAAGACACGGTGGATTGGATGCCGAATTTTGACGGCACGTTGCAGGAACCGACCGTGTTGCCGACGAAATTTCCGAATTTTTTGGTCAACGGGGGTTCCGGGATTGCGGTCGGGATGGCGACGAATGTGCCGACGTATAATCTGGGGGAAATTTGCAACGGGATCTTGGCGATTTTGAACAATCGCGAATTGACCGATGACGAATTGTTCGGCATTATCCCCGGGCCGGATTTCCCGACGGGCGGCATCATCATGGGGCACGCCGGGGCGTACAAGGCGCACACCACGGGGCGCGGTTCCATTATCGTACGGTCGAAAACCCATATCGAAGATTTCCGTGATCACCAGGCCATCATCGTGGATGAAATTCCGTACCAGGTGAACAAGGCCCAGATGATTATCAAGATCGCCGAACTGATCAAGGACAAGCGGATCGAAGGCATTTCGGAAATTCGCGACGAATCGTCCAAGGAAGGTCTGCGCATCGTCATTGAATTAAAGCGTGATGCCATCGCGGATGTGGTCTTGAACCATTTGTTCCAATACACGGAAATGCAGACGAATTTCCCGGTGAACATGATGGCGTTGAATCGCGGCCGGCCGATGTTGTTTAATGTGCGCGGCGTGTTGGATGCCTTTATCGAATTCCGGGCCGAAGTGATCCGGCGGCGCACCATCTTTGATTTGAACAAGGCCCGCGCCCGGGCGCACACGTTGTTGGGCCTGTCGGTGGCGGTGGGCAATCTGGACGAAGTCATCAATTTGATCAAGACCAGTGAATCGCCCGAGGCGGCGCGTATCGCCCTGACATCCCGCGGGTGGAAGGCGGCGGATATCGAATCCTATATCCAATTGATTGACGACCCGAACACCGAATATGAAAACGGCCTGTTCCATATGTCCGAAGATCAGGCGCGCGCCATTTTGGAATTGCAATTGCATCGTTTAACGGGGCTGGAACGCGACAAGATTCACAATGACTTGGTGGAATTGGGCGGCACCATCCGTGACCTGTTGGATATTTTGGGCAGTTATGAACGCATCATCCAGATTATTCGCGACGAAACCGCCGCGGTGCGTGACAATTGGGCGTCGGCCCGTCGGACCGAAATATCGGATGCCGAGGTGGATATTGACATCGAAGACCTGATTGCGCGCGAAGACATGGTGGTGACGGTGTCCAACACCGGGTATATCAAGCGCGTGGCCCTGGATACCTATCGCGCGCAAAAGCGCGGGGGCAAGGGCCGCAATGCCATGACGACCAAAGAAGATGACTATGTCGTCCAGGTCTTTGTCGCCAACACGCATACGCCGCTGTTGTTCTTTAGTTCCAAGGGATTGTGCTATAAACTGAAAACCTATAAGTTGCCAGAGGCCACCGCCGCGTCCAAGGGCCGGCCGTTGGTCAATCTGTTGCCGTTGTCAGACGGGGAAACGATTACCGCCATTTTGCCGGTGTCGGACGAAGATGTTCAGCGTGTCGCCGCATCGGGCAAAGAACATTTCCTGATGTTCGCGACCGCGGCCGGGACCGTGCGCCGCAACCGGATGTCGGATTTTGATTCCATCCGCGCGAATGGTAAAATCGCCATGAAATTGGATGAGGGCGACAGTTTGATTTCCGTCTTGCCCTGTACCGAGGATCAGGATGTCTTCCTGTCCACGGTGCGTGGCCGCTGTATCCGATTCCCGGTGTCGGAAATCCGTATCTTTGCGGGCCGTAATTCGACCGGTGTGCGCGGGTTGACATTGGGCGCGGATGATCGCGTGATCGGGATGGCGATGCTGGAACATGGGGAAACGGATTCCGCCGTGCGCGCCGCGTATATCAAGCAATCGCGCGCCGCGCGTCGTGCCCTGACCGGGATCGAGGAAGAGGCCGGCGACACCGATGAAGAAGCCACGACCTTGGTCTTGGACGATGCCAAAATGCAACAGATGGCGGCCGCCGAACAATTTATTTTGACCATTTCCGAAAACGGCTTTGGCAAGCGCACCAGTTCGTACGAATACCGCGTGACGCATCGTGGCGGGAATGGCTTTGCCAACATTAAACTGGGCGGGAAAAACACCGCGGTGGCGGGATCGTTCCCGGTAACCGATGACCAGGATATTATCATGGTGACCGACGGGGGCAAGATTATCCGGACCCCGGTGGCCGATGTTCGCATTGCGGGCCGCGCGACGGCGGGGGTGACCCTGTTGCGGACCGCCGAAAATGAAAAGGTGGTGTCCGCCATCGCCATCGTGCGTGATGATGATGCCGAAGAAGAGGCTGTTATCGATACCGACGCGGGGACAGACGCCGAGGCCGGCGCCGATGTGACCGCCCCGACCGATGATGCCGCGGCCGAAACCCAACAGGTGACCGATGAACAATAGTGAATATTTTTCATCCATCAACGATGTGTCGGTGCAATTAAATGTGCCGGCACACACGTTGCGTTATTGGGAAAAGCAATTTCCGGTCGCCATTCGGCCGACAACCGGGGCAGGGGGGCGCCGGTATTACCGGGCGGAAACGGTCGCGCGGCTGCGCGTGATTCGCGATTTGCTCTATGACCATGGGATGACGATTGCCGGGGTGAAAAAATTACTGCGTGATGGGAATTTGCCGGAAAACGCCGCCGATTTAATGGCGCGCGGGGATGCGGCGGCGGAACTGCGCGTGGCGGCGGATGCGTCCACCACCGCGGTCGTGGGGGCCGCGATCGATTTATTGCAAGAGGCAAAAAAACTCTTGGTTTGACACGAGGGGGCGTTTTTATGTTGCGGGCCACACAGCGTTCAGAAATATTGCCGGACGGCATTGAAAGATTGCCCGACCCCACCGGGGGCGTGATGCGGCATTTTATGTCCAATATGGTCTGCGCCCTGATCTGGTCCCGGGCCCGGCGTAAAAAGGTGCGGGCCGTCTTAAATTCCAATGTGTTGGGGTATTTGACCTTTATTCGCCAGAATATCGGCACGCGGATTCGGCGGGTTAAAATTTTGGTCGGGTATCGGGGGCGCAACCTGTTGATCGCGGTGAACGGCCGGTATATCTTTAAATTTCAAATTCCGGGGAAAAAGTATCGGGTGAATATGGCGCTGCGGGAAAAGCGGATTGTGGACGCGTTGATGCCGCATGGGCGTGGCCTGGTGCCGGGGGTGGAATTGTTGCGTTATCGCGATATGAATGTGCGGCGGTATGATTTTATTGCCGGCAAATCCATGCGGACATTGCCTTTGCATCAAATCATCGCGCACGAACAGGCATTGGCCCAACAGGTGGCGCGCTTTATTTATGATATTGGTATGGCCGATCCCGCCGAAATTCGCGATTTAAAAGACAAACCTACGGCGCGTCCCGGCTATATGCGCGGGTGGTTCCACGGAGATATTTACGAAAACTTTATCATTGATCCCGCGACGATGAAATTGGTTGCCTTTATTGATTGGGAAGATTGTGCGTGGGGTGATTTTTCGGACCAGTTTGCGTCCAACCCCCGCTATACGCGGCCGGATTTTATGGGGCGCGTCGGGGCCGAATACAAAAAAATCTGGGACGCCGAACATCGTCAAAAATAAAAATCCCCGCATGATGCGGGGATTTTTTTATCCGACGTCGTCCAAAATGGCTTTCAGTTCCTGCATATCGGCGGGCATGCGCGCCTTGAAATGCATCGGCGTGCCCGTCACGGGATGGATGAAATCCAAAACCTCGGCATGTAACATCTGGCCATGATGGGTGCGGATAAAATCCAACAGGTCCGCGTCCCGCACCGACCCCAGGCGCGCCGCCCCGCGGCCATAGACCGGATCGCACAGGACCGGAAAGCCATGCGCCGACAAATGTACGCGAATCTGGTGTGTGCGCCCCGTCAACAGTGTGCACCGCATCAAGGACACCCCCGCCCGCGTCCAGGCGTCCGCCACCGTGACCGATGTCTGGGCCGGTTTGCCCCCGGATTTGACCAGACTCATTTTCTGGCGATTGCGGGACGATCGGGCGATGTTGCCGGTAATGTCGGCTTCTTCCCAATTGGGGACGCCCCAAACAAAGGCCACGTATTTGCGCGTTAAATCATGCGCCATAAATGTTTTGACCAATCCGCGAAACGCCGCATCTGATTTGGCAAAGACCATAACGCCACTGGTATCCTTGTCCAGGCGATGAACGACGCCGGGCCGCCCCGCCCCGCCCAGCGTTGATAACGCGCAATGCGTTAAAATATTTTGCACCAATGTCCCGGCGCTGTTCCCCGCCGACGGATACATCACGACACCGCGCGGTTTGTTGATGACCAAAATATCATCGTCTTCGAATAAAATATCCAAATCAAAATCGGGTGACGCGGCCGCCGTTGCGGTCGGCGCGGCCGGGGTATTGTCCGGCACCACGACACGCACCACGTCGCCGGCGCGCAGGCGGGTCGACATCTTGACCGGCGTGTCACAAACGGTGATGGGGAAACGCTGAACCTCGGCCCGGGAAAAATCAGGCATTTGGGCCGCCAAGAATTTATCCACACGGACGCCGGCGTCCGCATCCATTACGGTAAAATCACGTGTATCTGACATGGTTATTTATACTCGTCCCAATTTTTGCCCCGGGTGCATTTGTTCAAATCCACCGTAAAGACCGGATCGCCCGACACTGGACATTCCAACAGGCCCGTGGTTGCGCGCTGATCCGCGTCGGCGGTGGCGTTGCGCCATGCAAATTTAATTGTCGTCGGGGCATGCACACAGACCAGGCGCAATTTTCCATCCACCTTGCCCGATGGGGATACCCACAGGCGTACGCTGTCCGCTTCGCCATAACAGGGAAACCCATCCAGGTAATAGAGGATCAATCCCTTAGCCCCCACCAGTTTTTTATCACTGATGATTTTGCCCGTATATTGATTCCATCCCAATCCCGTGACCGCCGCCCAATCGGTGCTGGTGGAAAACAGGCTGACCCGGCGGACCACAGGCGCCGGCGCATCCGCCGCGATGGCGGTCGCGCCCCATAACAAAAATGCCCCCAGGCATAATTTTTTAATCATTTAAATCGCCCCCTGATAATTCCACACTGATCCGGCGAACGGTCGTGGCCGGCACCGATAGCGTATGGGAAAATTCCGCCGATGTGCCCGCATCCAACAGCGTTGCCGTCGGCATAACCCGTTGACGTGCGACAATATGATCGTCGCCATCGCGGGCGATGACAATCAAATCCGGCACGCCATAAATCTGATCCGATTGATTCATCACGCGGCCCCGGACCACCACATGCGCCACGCCGTCCGTATCGGTGACGGTGCCCACATGGTCCACGGTTGCGACCATGGGCCGCGCCGCGGCCACCGCCGCCCGATGACGCGTAATGGCCGCCGTGGCGAAAATCCCCGCCGCAATCAGCGCCCCCAGGGCCGACGCCACCAACAGGATCGCATTGCCCCGGGACGCCCCGCGCACCACCCATGTATGTCCACAGACCGCGCATTTGACCGGCGTGGCCGGGACGCGGGCAATGTTATATTCTGTTTTACAAAAATCGCATCGTATTTTCATAATCGGTTTATACCACAATTTATTCCAAATTCAACAGGCGATATTTCGCACGGACCCGCGCACTGATTTCATGAATCACGTTCATAAAATCCGCCGCCGTCGCGTTGCGATTGCGGGCCACCGGTCCAAACAGACGGGCGGCCGTGGTCCCGGTGCCGTCGCGCGACGCCGCAATTTTAATCGCCATATCGTTTAACTGGTTCAGGGACAGATCCATCAATCGCGCATCGGCCGCGGAACCGGATACAGACCAATAAAACGTGGGATCAATGGAATCTTCGATCCGATTTTTGACCTGCAGGCGCGGGGTAATGGATCCGGTGAATCCCACACTGGCAAAGATCGCATCAATACGCCCGGCCGTCATGTCCAGATTCTGGTTGATCTTTAATACCGCCGCATCCACATCCGACCGAATGGACAATCCCGACAGGGTTAAATTCGTCACCCATAAATCGCCGACGGTAAAACTGGAAAACTTGCCCGTGTCGTTCAGGGTCAGGGTGCCGGATACCTCCATCGAGCGGCCGTCGGCCGACATGGCCCCCGACACGACGGCGGATGTGGCATAAAACTGTTTGTCCACCGTGGTGCGGTTTTGAAACGTCAGATTGCCCACCGCCATCGCATCCGCCCCCAGGATTTCGGTGAATTCGGCATTGTCGGCGTCAAAGAACGCGGTGTTTTTCACGTCATGCCCCGCCAGATTCAGCGCCGCCATCATGGTCGCATCCGCCGCATTATCCGACGGCACCCGCCACAGGTATTTTTTATCCCCGCGCAAAATGTCGGTGGTGTCCACAATCGCGTCCATCCCCCGCACCCCCAGATCCAGGGCATCTGCCCGCCATGTGCCGTACGCCCCATAGGCCCGGTTATTTTCCACAAAGCCCATCTGGTCCCCGCCCAGGTTGACAATCTGGCGCGTGCGCAGGGGACTGATGTCGGCATCGGCATAGACGACCACACCCTGTAACGTGGCCTGGCCACCGGTATCGCCGGATTTTAAAACCCGTAATTGGATGGTATCCCCGGCGTTTTCAATCAAATCCGACGCCAATCCAAAATCCGCCAAATCCGATAATTGCACCCGGGTAATGTTGCGCCCCACCGGCGCCAACAGCCGTGTCCGATTGGCCGTGATATAGCGTTCCAAGGCCACCCGCACCGTATCAATCTGTTGCGTCAAGGCCACATCCCGCGCCCGTTGCGCCATGCGGCCCTGGTATTGGAAAACAAAGGGAATAATCAGCATGGCCAACGCCATACTCAACAACAATTCCACCAACATCGCGCCCCGCTGGGCATTTTGTCGCATCATAACACGCCCCCCGAATCCATGGCCGGGGCGTCTTGCCATCCCGCCCCCATCAAGACCCCAAATTCATCGCGCCCCGGTGCCGCGGGGATCGTGCCGCGTGCGATTTCCAGGGTCGCAAAGCGCGGCGGTGTCAGGGATGGAAATGACCAACCCCCAATCTTTAACGGCACATTGGTCGACACCAACAATTCCCCCGACACCGTCAACCCAAAGTTTTCATAGAATATCATTTCCTGGGCGGACAGGAACGGCGTCTTGACGGCATTGGCGCTGATCCCGACAAAGCCACTGATGGTGCGGGTGGTATCGGTTTTCAGATTTAAATCCCGCGCCACATGGACGGCGCCGGTGACCGATGCCCGGTCGGTAATCACGCGCCCCAATGTGGTGAATTTGGATCCGTTTAAGAATTCGGTCGTCATGGTCCGAAATCCCGTCATGTCCCCCGTGACGCGCAATCCCCCGAACGTCGCGGCATTGCCGTCCAAATTGGCCCCCGACACGAAAAAGACATTCCCCGCCGACAGGGTTTCCGCCGTGACAAAGGTGGCGGCCACGTCTTGGATTTTGGCGGACGCCGCCGACACCGTCCCCACGTCATAGAGGTTATTGTGCCCCAAATGCAAATCCCGCGCCATGACGTTCAGGTTTTCATCCCCTGTCACCGTCCGATGCAGATATTTTGTTTTGTCTTCGCCGGCGAAATCATAACTGATGCGATAAATTAAATGTCCCGTCTGAAAATCCGGGGCGGACACCGCCCATGACGCGCCGTATGCCACGCCATCGTCCCCCACCACGGCGGCGTCTGTCCCGATATGATCCGCCACGCGCGCCGTGCGCACATCGGTCGCATCCAAATCAAAGGCCATATAGACATCGGTACGTGCCGCGCCACGGACCGTATATTTATCCACAAACCCGGCCACCGCCCCGTCGGACAGGGATTTTAATTCGTCCGCATCCAATCGGATCTGGGCCTGGTCCGGCCAGGTGTCCTGATTCAACCGGACAAAATTCAGCACCCCGTCCCGCCCGGCGATAATTTCCCGGGCCCGTTGCATATCCGCAATATCGGCCGTGACATCGGATACCTGGTGCCATAACAGGGGGGCGGCCCCCATCACGATGGCCATGGCCAATAAAACATCGGTCACAGAGGCACCCCGTTGGGCGTGCCATAAAATTTTTGTCTTAACAATCATGGCGTCCATCCAACAGGCATTGTTTCATATCGATCCGTTGTTCCAGGCGATGCCAGTACACATATTGGCACACCAGATATTGGGCCAACGATCGTTGATTATACGTCATCCCCAGGTTTGAAATAATCGACCGGCAATCCACCGTGCGTCCGTCGTCGCCCCGCGGATCGGCCAAAATTTCCAACGTCCCGTTATCCACATCATCGACCAACACATCGGGCAAGACCGATGTGCCCGCCGGCCGAATATCCACCATCACGGGGCCGCTGTCCCCGTCGGCCAGGGCGTCGGACGTCTGGTCCCGCAGGGTCACATTGGATGTCCGCAGGACGCCGACCTCAATCCCGCTGCGGGTGTTGTATTCCAAACTGTCGGGATTGATATAGACGTCTTGGCCGCGGGATGCATTGATGTATCCCCCGATTTCCAGACTGTCCACACTAAAATTGATTCGATCGGCCAACACATTGCCGTTCACCGTCCAAGATTCCGGTCCGGTAAAACTGGTCCGGCCCGCCGTCATATTAAAATCATACACCGCCGCCACAGACGCCACCAGATTGCCCGTGTCGCCAAACTGGGCAATGGTCTTGGCCGACGCATTATCCACGCGCAACACGCCCCGCGTCACCGACAGGGCCGTCGTGCCATCCCCACTTTGGAACGTTGCGCGCGTCGCGGTTAAATTGTTGATGGTGCTGCGCACTTTGCGCCCGTTTTCCATGCCCGCCACGGTTAAACTGTTGGCCGCCAACGAATCAAATGTTCCGTTGCGTGCCAAGGTCAACGCGACCGTATCCACGGAAAAATCCCCCATGTCCAAATCCACCAAGAACCCGTTGTTATCCGGATCTGTTTCGTCGCGATGAACCACGTCGGAATATTCGGGCGTCAACGGAATGGCCAATGTGACCCCATTGTCATGCGTTGCCGCATAGAACCCCAATCGCCGCGCCAATTCCGCCCGCCGAATTTCCGGCAAATTGTCATCGGTCACATTTAAATAGGCCGCGACCGTCCCCCGTTCCCGTTCGATCACCAGGGATATGGCCTGGCCCAATGCGGTCCGCGGCACAAACCCCAGGGGCAGACCATAGGCCTCTAGCGTATCGGCAAAGGTGTTGCCGGCGATCACCGTTGTGCCATAGGGCAATGCGGCGGCGTTTTCCTGGATAAAAATACGGGCGGCGGTTTGCGCCGTGTTTAATTGTCGCGTCACGGCATACATCTGGGCGTCTTGGTCACGCGCGGCCATGCGTCGCACCACCAGGGGCATAAACGCAAACAGCAGCGTCACCGCCAACAATGCCTGTAATAAAAAGTTTCCGCCTTCGCGACGCACTGTAATAGAATCCCCCCAATTCCCACCTGTCCCCCAGGTTAGCATTTGAAAAAAATTATTGCAATCGGTTTTCGGATGATTTATGATTTGCCCCGTGTGAACCAAGTTGACCGGTGACGCAGAAAAATGTCACCTTGTGGGGAAAGATTACCTTCCATAACAATAAAAGAAAAACTGATGCAAAATAAAAAGAACCAAACATCTGTCGGG
>JAAVBR010000024.1 GCA_014802705.1 bacterium
AACACCTCTTCGGCGGCACGGCCCGCCATCGCCACAGCCAATTGGGCGCGAACCTCGGCAACGGTCATGGACACTTTGTCATCGATGGGCAAATGCTGCACCATGCCCAGGGCCCGGCCACGCGGCACAATCGTCGCCTTGTGAATGGGATCGGTCACATCCGCGAACATTTGAGAGACAAAGGCATGTCCCGCCTCGTGATAGGCGGTCAGTTTAATATCTTCGGGACGCATTTTGCGAATCTTGCGCGGTCCCATCAGGACTTTGTCGCGTGCCTCTTCGACATCTTCGGGGGCGATGGCCGCGCGGCCATTGCGCACCGCCAACAGGGCCGCTTCGTTCAACAGATTTTCCAAATCTGCCCCGGAAAATCCGGTTGTCCCGCGGGCCAAATCCTGTAAATTCACATCATCGGATACCTTGACCCGTTTCACATACAGGTCCAAGATTTCCCGCCGCCCCGCCAGGTCGGGCAGGTCAATGTACACCTGGCGGTCAAAGCGACCGGGCCGCAACAGCGCCGGATCCAGCATATCGGGCCGGTTGGTCGCCCCGATCACAATAATGCCGGTATCATTGGCAAACCCGTCCATTTCAATCAGCAATTGATTCAATGTCTGTTCGCGATCCTGGTCGTTAAAGGAATGGGCGCTGCGCCGCTGGCCGATGGCGTCGATTTCATCAATAAACATAATGCACGGCGCGTTGCGGCGCGCGACGTCAAAGATTTCTTTGATTTTGGCCACCCCCAGGCCCACGATGATGCCGGAAAAATCACTGCCCGATGCGGCGAAAAAGGGAACATTTGCCTCGCCCGCGATGGCACGCGCCAACAATGTTTTTCCCGTCCCCGGGTTCCCCGACAGCAACACCCCGCGCGGCACACGGGCGCCCATATCTTTGAATTTGTCTTTGTTTTTCAGGAAATCGACCACCTCCATCAATTCTTGCTTTTCCGAATTGATGCCGGCGACATCTTTGAATGTGGTTTTCGGCTTGCCCGTGGTGACCTTGGTCGGGTTTTGGTTCAACAAGGCCCGCGGCACACCGCCGGCCGATCCCCGCATCCCACGCAGGAACCACCAGATAAACAATCCGCCCATTAAAATCGGCACCCACAGCCCCAAATATTCCACCCATGATTTGGATGTATCAATACTGACCGCCGCGCCGGCCGTGGAAAAGCGTTCCAGTAATTCCGGATCATAGGCGATCGTTGCCCGATATGGCGTCCCATCCCGCAGGGTACCGGTGGCGTCACTGCCCCGGATATCCATGGTTTGAATATCTTTTTCCCGGCGCAACACATCGGAAAAAGATAATTCAATCGGCCGCGGCAGTTTCGTCAACCCCGCCGCCCGATCCAGCATGCCGGCCGCGCCGGGCGCCAAAAATGACCGCCCGATTAAAACGATAAACATCAATCCGAAAATAATTAAAAAGACGATGGAATTGTCGCGTTTGTTTGGTTTATTGACTGTGTTTTTTTGCTTTTTCATGTTCCTTCCTAAGACTTGTCGTGTGGCCTTCTGGCACGATCAGAATCTGATCGCGCAGGCGGCGCAACACGCATCCCCCCAGGGTCATCTGAATATCCCCACGTTTTAACGTGTCCAGCGCCCGTTCCAATGAATCCAAACGCGGCTGATAATCATTTCCCCCAACCCGTTGCAGCAAGTTGCCCAGCAACTTTAATCCAATTTCACGCGGTTCGTCAAACAGAAAAGATTCCTGGACGACAACCCGCGACGTATCGCCGATATTTTCCAGGCGCCGCGCCACATAATCGTCCAACGCCCCCCGCACGCGGGATAAATTGCGCATCGCCAATAAAATCCGATCGTCTGAAATCCCCAGTTCTGTGTTCAACACTTGGCGCCGCGCCCGCATCCGCACCCGGGCATAGCGCACATCATCATTCATATCATCGTGGATATAATCAATGCCATTGTCCGCACAATACCGTTCCAAATCCGCCCGCGACATATCCAACAGCGGTCGCACAATATCCACCCCATCGCGCCGTGTGACGGGCCGCATCCCCGCCAGGCCGTAAACCCCACTGCCCCGCGCCAGGTTTAACAAGAACGTTTCAATCTGGTCGTCCGCCTGGTGCGCAATCAATAACGTATCAATCCCGTGCGTCCCGCAAAAATCCGTCATCAATTGATAACGGGCGGTGCGGGCCGCCGCCTCGATCCCGCGGGTGGGCTTGGGCCCTGTCCATTCCAGGATATGGCACGCCAGGCCCAATTTTTCCGCCGCCGCGCGCACAAATTCGGCGTCCCCGCCCGCCGCCGCGCGCAGACCATGATTGACGTGCAACACCACCGGCGGGCGGGCGGCCACACGCGCCGCCATGTGCATCATGGCCATGGAATCGGCGCCCCCACTGACCCCCAGGGCCCACGGCCGGTCCGTCCAAGGCTGCATAAAATCCAGAAATTTTTGATTCATGTTGGGGCTATTTTATGCTATAATTCGCAAAAATAAAGGAAAAAACAATGGCAGGAAAATTAAAATCTGTGGCGGTTTATTGCGGTCACCAATTTGGAAACAACCCTGACTTTGCACGCGATGCGGCAATTATTGGGGAAATGCTGGCAAAAAATAACATTCGGGTCGTCTTTGGCGGCGGGAACGTCGGCCTGATGGGGACGGTCGCGAACGCGGCCCTGAACGCCGGGGGGCATGTCACGGGCATCACGACGCATGACGTGGTGGCCAAACAAGAACCCCTGCACGATAATCTGGATCATTTCGAAGTGGTAGACGGCGTCAATGAACGCAAGCAAAAGATGTTTGACCTGTCGGATGGGTTTATCATTCTGCCGGGGGGGACGGGAACACTGAACGAATTGACCGACATTATGACCATGCAACAGATTGGCGAAACGACCAAGCCCCTGTTTTTTATGAATACGAACAATTTCTGGGGGCCGTTTGCGCGCCTGTTGGTGCACATGAAAAAGACCGGATTCTTTGTCCACCCCGAAGAATACAATTTGCACGGCGCCAACACGGCGATGGAATTGATTGATAAAGTTTTGAATTATTAAAATTCGATGACTTTGTCCCGGGATGTGGTCCCGCGGACAATACGAATGGTGGATTTTGGCACGTCGAAATGGCGTGCCAATAATTTTATCACGGCCGCGTTGGCATCCCCGTCGGCCGGTGCCGCCGTCGTGTGCACGCGGATTGTGCCGTCCGGTTGCGGGTCAACCTTGTTTAATTTTGCCCGCGGCATAACGCGAATGATTACTTGTGGCACGGGCAATCCATTTCATGGGCAAAATCCTGGGTACGTTCCCCCGCCAACAGGTGCAGGTGAAAATGAAACACCGACTGTTTCACGACGGGCGCATTTTCCCCGGCATTGGCCAGGATATTAAAGTCATGATCAATCCCCAATTTTTCCGCCGTTTCGCGAAAGCATGCCCAAAATCCCGCCTGGGCATCCGGTGTGGCGCGCGTCACAAAATCCAGAACGTTTTCATAATCCCCCTTGGGGATCACCAGGACATGGGTCGTGGTCATCGGGTTGATGTCATGGAACGACATGGCGTGGTCGTTTTCACAAATCTTGTTGCACGGAATTTCGCCGCGGATCATTTTCGCAAAGACATTATTTTGATCGTACATCTTTATATTCCCCTTGTTTATCGCGCATCAGTGTATTACAGTGCCCGTATAAAATCAAGCCTTGAAATCCTGCCGCGCGGCATTATATCAAGCGTACACCAAAGGAGATTTATTGATGTTTAAACCCTTGCATAATTATGTTCTGTTGGAACGTGTAGAAGAAGAAAATAAAACCGCCGGCGGGATTATTATTCCCGACACCGCGCGGGAAAAGCCGTCCCGTGGCCGCGTAATTGCGGTGGGCGATGGCGCAATCGACGGCGCCGCGCGCATCCCGATGACGGTCAAAACGGGCGACATGGTCCTGTTTGCCAAATGGGCGTCCAGCGCCAATGACGTCAAAATCGATGGCGCCGATTATGTGCTGATCAAGGAAACGGATATTTTGGGCATTTTATAAGGAGTTAAATCATGGCAAAAGATATTACATTTAATACAGACAAACTGGCGGCCGGGGTCGATAAACTGGCTGATGCGGTAAAAATCACCATGGGTCCCAAGGGGCGCACGGTCGTGATTGAAAAATCATATGGCGCGCCGGTCGCGACCAAAGACGGCGTGACGGTGGCCAAGGCGGTGTCCTTGAAAGATCCGATGGAAAACATCGGCGCCCGCATGGTGCAAGAGGTGGCCAAAAAGGCCGGCGATGACGCCGGGGACGGCACGACCACGGCGACCGTTCTGGCCCAGAAAATTGTCCGCGAAGGCCGTCGCGTGATTGCCGCCGGCATGAACCCGATGGACATCAAACGCGGCATTGATTTGGCCACCGCGGCCGTCGTTGCCGATATTGAAAAACACGCCCGCCCGGTCAAAGACAGCGCCGAAATCGCCCAGGTGGCGACCATTTCCGCCAATTCTGATCATGACATCGGCGAAAAAATCGCCAGCGCCATGGAACGGGTCGGCCGCGAAGGCGTCATCACAGTCGAAGAGGCCAAAGGCCTGGACACCGAAATAGACGTCGTCGAAGGGATGCAGTTTGACCAGGGATTCATGTCGCCCTATTTCGTGACCAACAGCGAAAAGATGTTGGCGGAACTGGACGGCGCCCAAATCTTGGTGTCGGAAAAGAAAATCACCGGCCTGCAGGCGCTGTTGCCGATCCTGGAACCCATCGCCCAATCGGGCCGGCCGCTGTTGATCATTGCCGAAGATGTGGAATCCGAGGCTTTGGCCACATTGGTCCTGAACCGGTTGCGCGGGGGGCTGAAAGTCTGCGCGGTCAAGGCCCCGGGCTTTGGCGATCGGCGCAAAGAAATGTTAAAAGACATCGCGATTGTGACCGGCGCGACCGTCATTTCCGATGACATGGGCATGACACTGGAAAACATCACGCCGGCGGTCTTGGGCACGGCGAAAAAGGTCGTGGTTGGCAAAGATTCCACCCTGTTGGCCCAGGGCGCGGGGGATAAAAAGGCCATCGCCGCGCGCGCGGACGAAATCCGCACGGCCCTGGCCAACACCACCAGCGAATATGACCGCGAAAAACTGTCGGAACGTTTGGCCAAATTGGTCGGCGGCGTCGCCGTGATCAAGGTCGGCGGCATGACCGAGGTTGAGGTCAAAGAAAAGAAAGACCGTGTGGATGACGCCTTGGCGGCGACACGGGCGGCCGTGGCCGACGGCATCGTCGCCGGCGGCGGCGTGGCCCTGGTGCGGGCGGTGGCGGCCCTGGCGAACGTGACGGGCGCCAACACCGACCAAAACGTCGGGATCGACATTGTGCGCCGCGCCATCGTGGCCCCGTGCGCCCAGATTGCCGAAAACGCCGGCGTGTCGGGCGAAATCGTCGTCGGCAAAGTGATGGAGGCCACCGATTACAACACCGGATACAACGCCCAGACCGGCGAATACGTCGACATGATGGCGGCCGGCATTATTGACCCGGCCAAGGTTGTCAAAACCGCCATCCAGGCGGCAGCCAGCACCGCGGGGGTCTTGTTGACCACCGGGGCGGTGATGGCGGAAATCCCCGAAGAAAAACCGGCCGCCACGCCCCAGATGGGCGGCATGCCGGGCATGATGTAAAAGATCCCCCCGTTTGGGGGATTTTTTTATAGTTATAAGGTATAAAATATAAAGACCACCTCCCCCCTTCGGGGTACTCCTCCACCGGAGGAGAACTTATTGTGTTTTTAAGAACTTAAAAACGATGTAAAGTTCCCCTCCTGTGGAGGGGTGGATGCGAAGCAGACGGGGTGGTCTTTCTCTGCGATTTACCGGCCGGCGTTAAAGTTTTGAACCTGGGCCAGGGCCGTGGCCAGACGGCCCGCCACACTGGTACGCGGATCCGCCCCGTAAACACCGCCCGGAATCGTATCCTGATCCGCCACATGCCCCAGCGCAAAGCCCCCGATTTTCCGATCGGCATCCACATAGACCCAAATTGGCCGATGCGCATCATTGATGGCCGC
Source organism: bacterium (assembly GCA_014802705.1). Taxonomy (GTDB): domain Bacteria; phylum Pseudomonadota; class Alphaproteobacteria; order Rs-D84; family Rs-D84; genus Enterousia. The sequence goes on from JAAVBR010000024.1 coordinate 6,063, forward strand.
CGTATCCCGCCGCACATCATATGCCGCGCTGATCCGCGCCAATGTCCGCCCCAGGCCGGGCGTCGCGTAAAAGATGGGCACCACATGGCACCGGGCCACCCCTGTCACGTTTTTAATCAATTCTTCGGTTCCCACCAGGGATCCATACCCATATTGCGCATAAAATCCCCGCGCGTTCAGGCGCGTGACCAAATCCACATATTTCCCATTCATCGACAACGCCCGTTCCGCCGCCCGCAACAGGGTCAATCCCACCCCCTGCCGCTGATATTCGGGCCGAACATACAGGCCGCGGATATAGCCCACCTGGTGGCTTAGATCCCCCTGGGCAAATCCAATCATGCGATGCCCGTCATAGGCCCCAAAGGCAAAGTTAAACCGATTATGGTGCCACGCGGCCCCAAATTCAGAAACCAATCGGTCATTATCCCCATCCAGCCATTTGGTTTTGCTGTCGGCATGGATGGCCTGGATCCGAATATCGGCAAAGTCCGCCCAGATACCGGGAACGGTTTGATCAAAAATCGGATAAATCTGAATATCTGGCATATTTTATCCCCCCGGTTACACACGCCCATGCCCCAGGCTGTCTGTCAAACGGGCGCGTATGGCGTCATACCCGGGCGCCGCACAGACCAGATGCCGGGTTGCCCCCGCCACACCAAAGCCCCGCACCACCCGGCCCCCATCACGATAAACAAACATCGGTCGATGATCCCGGTTGACCCATGCGGCATCCCACCCCGACGACGCACACCCCGCCAAATCGGCACAGGTCAAATTCAGCCACCCCGGCACATGAAAGACCGGCACCACAGACGCCCCGATATCCGACCCGGGGCCCACATATTTTACAAATTCGTGATCCCCCGCATCCAGATAGCCATGCCGGCGATAAAATGATACGGCGTTTTCCGATGCCGTCAAATTCACCGATGACGCGTCCAGAGATACCGCCGCCTCAAACGCCGCCAACAAGCCGGACCCGATATGTTTCCCCTGGAATTCAGGCAAAACATACAACCACCGGCCCACCGCCCAGTTATCGTCACAGTCCCCCTGGATAAATCCGACCATTCGGCGCCCGGCCCAGGCCCCAAACGCCAGATTATGAATGCGTTGCCGCCATTCACTGGCAAATGACCATCGGCACAGGCCCAAATCGCCATCCCGCCACCGGGCCCCGGTTTGGGCATATTCGGCCTGATACCGAATATGGGCAAAATCCGTCCAGATGCCGGGAACGGCCTGATTAAAAATGGGCTTGATTTGGATGGATGTCATATTTTATGCCCCGCGCGTCCGACGAAATGCCGCATAGCGCACGGCCGCGGGCATTCGCATTAAATCCTTGCTTAAAAAACATTCGCATTCGCCGGGCAAACGCGTATAGCCCCGGTTCCGGTAAAACTGGGCCGATTTCCCGGTGGCCGGCACCAAATCCAATCGGGACGCCTGCAGGGATGCGGCAACCTCGGCATGGGACAACAGACTGGACCCCAGGCCCCGATCCTGAAATTCCGGATGAACATACAGGGCCGTGATCGTAACATGGGGGCCTTCGTATTGCCCATGGACAAAGCCGACCAACCGATCCGCCGCATCCGTGTCATAGGCCCCAAAGGCGAAATTAAACGGGTATTTTTCCCAGGCATCCTGGAACTTAGCAAACACTGTCCGCTGTTCCGCCGGGTTTAATTGATGGGAAAACGTCTGCCCCAGACACGTATTTATCAGGACCACAAATTGCCGCCAAATATCGGGATCTTGATCATAAATCGGTCGAATTAAAAAACGATAATCCATCGATGGCCTCCGTTTTATCACATACTTATAATAATACTAATAAAATATTTTGTCAAATATATAATATACTTGACAAAATAATTTTTGTATAATATATTCATCAGCAGACAATAAAAAGGAGTACCCTAATGTCCAACCAACAAAACACCGCCCAAACCGAAACACGGACACAACAGTTCAAACGTATTCTGGCGCTGACAGGCAAAACGATCGCCGGGAATTTGATTGCAACAATGATTTGCTCCGCCGTGATGCTGCCCATTGGCTATCTGGGCACCAAAGATTTGACGCAGTCCCTGAACTTTGCAGCCAACACCAGTATGGCCGTATTGATCATGTTCCATATTTGGACGGGTGCCATCATGGCCTATGATAAAGACAATCCTCTTTATGCTCTTCTGATGACCGGACATGAATTTTATAGCAAATTCATCCCGGACGAAGCCGAAGAAAAAATGACGACCAAATTCCAGGCGATAAAGAACAAAATCGCCGCCCGGTGTGCGCGTCAACATATCAAGGGTAAATAACCCCGCGCCGGATTTCCATTCGGTCCATCAAAAATCCCGCGGGGCATCCCACGGGATTTTATGTCATGGCTTATGGACGGCGCCCTATCCCCGGCGGCGCGACCGCCTATGATCAACAGGAAAAACATGGGGATTTTTTATTTTCTACACAACCATTATACATATTTTCAGACAATTGTCAAGTTGATATTTTGTCTATTTTGCATTGACAACATATTGTTTTTACACCATATTTAAAAACGCATAAAAACAACCCAAACAAGGAGGCTCCCTTATGCCCACACAACAAAGCAATACACAAAAAATCAGCCTGACCCCGGCCCAACAGCGCATTTTTGCCGCCGCCGACCGCAAAAGTTCCCAACAGACCGCAGAAGAGTATTATTCAGAGACACACGGCGATTATTATGATGCATACGACGATGATGAACCACACCTGAATCAAGAAAACGCCGAACCGGAAACACGGGCCCAGCAATTCAAACGTATTCTGGCCCTCAGCGGCAAGGCTATCGTCGGGAATTTGACCATGGCGCTGCCCATCATCGCCCTCATGACACCCCTGTGTTATCCAATGGCCCACAATTTAAAAGAGGCCGCCATCGGCGGAACCATCACAGCCGCCGGCATATTGACCGCGGTCCATGTTTTGGGGGCAATCATGCTGGCCCTTGAACGGGAAAATCCGGCCCTTGTTTTGCTGATGGGGGTCGACTGGTATGGAAACATGATCGAAGACAACATCCCGGCGATTAAGGAAAAATTCCGGGCGATAAAAAACAAAATCGCCCGCCGGCAGGGCCACCATCATATCAAGACCAAATAAAGCCATCCGGATTTCCATTCGGTCCATCAAAAATCCCGTGGAATGTTCCACGGGATTTTATGTCATGGCTTATGGACGGCGCCCTATCCCCGGCGGCGCGCCCAATAACCCGCCATCACCCCGGCCAGGCCAAACACCACCGTCCCAATCAACAGGGTATTGATCACCTCGCGCAGGCGATAGGTAAAGAGATAGCGCACAATCCATGCCTCCAGATATTCACGCTTGGGGCCTGAAAAATCCACATATTGGGGCGTCACGCTGATGGCGCCGTTTTTGGGAATGCGCAGGGTAATATACCCGTATTTGCCCAAATCCGTAAAGCGCGGCGTTTGGCCCGACGACGGCGTGGTGTACATCGGAACCCCGACAAAGGTCCCCTGGGAAAAATAATGCACATGGCCAAAGATCATGACATCAATCCGATGCCCGCGCACAATGGACATCAGGCGCGCCGCATCGGCGTCCGACATCCGGTGCGTTTCCGCATCCTGAACATTTTTGGGCGGCATATGCCCGACCAGGACACAATGCCGGAACAGCGGTCGAATATTCTTTAACGTATCGGATAACCACGAAAACTGGGCCTCTTCGACGACATCCGACGAATCCATCGCGATAAACAGCGTATCGCCATACCCGAACCAGTAATATGTGGGTCCCATCACCGCGCGATAATAGGATTTATCAATGGTCTTGCGCTTTTCCACGTCATGATTGCCCGGAATCATAAAGAACGGCGTATCGGCGACATGGCGGCGAATCTCGCTTAACATCCAATAGAAATTGGCATGTCGCCGATCCGACACAAAATCCCCCAAATACATCATAAAATCCGGATTTTCATGGGCGCGCGCGTGATCAATCACGTGTTCCAAGACATGATTATTGGACCCGGTATCACTCATCAAAACCAACGTCACATCGCGATCGTTCGGGGCCAAGAACTGGGACGCCGGCGGCATTAAATTGCGTTCGACATGGATAAAGCGTTCCCCGACATAAATGCGCACGGCCAACAGGCCGACCATCACCACCACCAAGAAAATGCAAATTGAAAAGAATATTTTGGATAATTTCATGTGATATCGCGTCACCGCCCCCCTTTGGCCGTGTAGGATTATGCGTCGAAAAAAATCCCGATGCAATATCTTTTTACACTTGCAAAACAGAATAAATCGTCTATAATACATCCCGCATTGGGGCATAGTTTAATGGTAGAACACCGGACTCTGACTCCGTTAGTGTTGGTTCGAATCCAGCTGCCCCAACCAAAAATTTAACCGGCCTTGCGCCGGTTTAATTTTTGGTTGGGATTTCCAGGAGGCAGAACCAGTTGGTTCGACTACGACTAGCAGAGACAAGCGATAGCGCAGTCGATGCGTTAGGAGTGCCCCGCAGGCGCCTCCGCGCCGAGGGAATCAGCTGCCCCAACCGGGCTTTTTTAAAAAAAATTGCTTTACATTCCTGTTTTCGTAACAGTATAATCCCAAATGAACCTGTGGGGACACTGGTTCGGGGCTGTCGTAGGCCTATCTTGTTCGGTGCGAAACTATGTGGACATCGTCAATCCGATTTCCCGTATTTTGGCATCGTGATAATCCCTGATCCTGTATGGGTCGGGGGGCTGTTTGTTATAAAACAGGGGCAACCCGAAGACAACAGAATCAATAACAAGATGATTTACGAACTCCCCGACCGTCTATGTTTCCATGGCGGTTTGTTTTTTAGATGACAGGTTGGGATATGACATCGTATAAAGAATTGATTGGTAATCCACAAAATTCGTCGCACGGTGACGGCGAAAACGGTAACGGCAAATGCCAGAATGATACGTGCATTCATCGGTACTTGTTGGACCGGGCCACACATTATCGCGATTGCGAAATCAATCTGTCCTGGGAACGGTCAAAGTATTTTATATTATTCCTGTCGGCAATATTCGTCGCGTATTACACAATTCAATCGGGCAACAAGGGCGATCGCGTTCCTTTATTCATACCGGCATTGTTGATGGGATTGGGAACCGTCATATCCTATATATGGTATTGGGTCAATCGGGGTTCCAAAATAATCTATGAAAATTGGGAACACCATATCGATTGTATGGAAAGAAAATTTAATCTGGGTACAATTTCCAGCATACATTTGTATAAGGATTTTCATTTTTGGAAACTATGTAACAGCTATCCGATTTCCCCATCCAAGGCAAACACCTTGGTCAGTTCACTTATAACGTGTGTTTTTGGAATTGTATTTGGCATTGAATATTTTCATACCCCTTTATTTAAGGGCACTACCTGGAATTATATGCTACTGGCCGCCTTATTCGTTATCCTTGCTTGGGTTATTCCATTCTTTATCAAATCCGACAGTTATCCCACATCGGTCAATAATCACACAAAAAACGAAAAGATCTATACATTAAAAGCACATAACCGAATTAGGAAAACAAATTACGTACTTCAAATCAGACCTAAAAAGCCAACAAATAAAAAAACGAAACCTAAAAAAATAAAAACAAACAAAGGATCAGCAAAAATGAAAAACATGATTAAATCTATGTCTGTTGCAGCCGGATGCATGTTTTTAATCGCAGGAAACGCCTGGGCTATCCGTCCCCAGACCCAGGTTTATCAGTGGGCCAAACAAAATGACACCGCATCATTGACCGCCCACACCGATATTTTAAACAGCACCAATGCCCAGGGCAATACCGCCCTGTGCCAGGCCATTTTGGATGACGACGTGGCGGCGTACAATGTCCTGAAAAACGCAGGTGCGAACACGGAGCCCAAATGCCTGGCCGGCATCGATCCGGAAAAGTTTCAAGATTTCATAAATCGGGCGGCACGCGCATCCCGTTGGACGTTTATGGGATTGGATAAATGGGGATGGGGCCTGATCGGGGCCGGATTGGTTGTTGGGGGCGGCACAGCGGCGGCCATGGCGTCCGGCGGCGGATCGGGCGGCGGTGACGGGGCTGACACCAACGCGCCCCTGCCCCCGGCGGGAAACAATCCCGACGATAACAAAAACGATAACAATCAGACCAACAACAATAATCCTGACGACAAACCCACTGTCTTGAACTGTGTGCATGGCACCCAGAACGGCAACGCATGCGTATGCCATACCGGATATACCGGCACATTGTGCGATAAATTAAAAGATAACTTTATTGAACAAGGCGGCAATGTTTATGAGAAATTGAACTGTGTGCACGGCACACAAAATGCCAATGTTTGCGTGTGCGATACAGGATATACCGGAAAATTATGCGACACACCGGATAGCGGCACAGGATATCCAAAATTAAATTGTGTAAATGGTGTGCAGCAAGACGATAAATGCGTCTGCTGGATTGGATACGATGGCACACTGTGCGATCATTGTATCAATATGGGCACGGATGGGAAATGTATTATTATTGGGAAAGATAATCCTGAGCCTCAGGCAGCAAATCAGGGAAACACAATTACAATAACAAATAAATCAGATGCTGTTATCTATGGCTTTTTTTCACCACATTACGAAGCATATAATAATGGGATAATTGTTATAACGAATGAATCTGATAGTGATGTATATGGAATGTATGTCGACGAGATCTCTGCAAATGCGTATTCAGACACATCATCAAATACCGGGGTAATAGATATTAGCAGCAAGGGTTCTGGTAATATATACGGGCTATACATTTTTGCGGGCGCTAATGCGTTAGTTCTTAACGAAAATTCCACGGGCGCAAGCACGGGCATAATTCGCATAAAATCAGAAACCGATAAAGGAACATATGGTATATATGCAGAAAGCGTGTTACTCAACGCAGCATCTGAATTAAATTCTACTGCTACTGGTATTATTGATATAACCAGTGCCGGAACCGGAAACGTATATGGGTTATATTCTTCTGGAGACTTGGCTTATAATGTTGATGGTGTGCGCGGGCGCGGAATAATAAGAATCAATCATAATTCAAGTGGTAATGTATATGGGCTTTACAGCAAAAAAAATGACGCAAGTGGTACCCCTAGGTGGCATAATAACGACGCACATCCCAATTTGGAAAGCATTATAAGCATAATGAATAATTCATCTGGTAAGGCTTATGCTATATACTCTGGAGAATCTTCATATAATGATAGTGGCGATGGTTTTGAAAGTATTATAAATATGGCCAACATTGGTTCCGGACGTGCGGTTGGCATGTATGGCACCAAGGAAATTTCCAACAGTGGCACGATAAATATCCACAACCTGGGTGATGGAGTTGCGGTCGGTATCTATGCCGATGGGGCAAATGTTACCAATTCTGGTGCTATCACCATTGATCGTACGCCGTTCACCGATGATAACCTGACCGATGACACATCGGATGACGTGACATACACCGCCAAATCTGAACGTGGTGGTACAGCAATCGGTATTTATGCCACATCGGGGGCGATCGTCAACAACAGTGGAACCATCACCATCAATGGCGCAGATACCGCATATGGTATTTATGCAGAAAATGGCGCAACGGTCACAAACACCGGCACCATTTCCATTGATGGTGTGTCGTGTGATGGCGCAACCTGTTCCGGTTCCCAAACATACGGGAATCATATCGTCCTGAACGGGGCGTCGTTGATAAATGCCGGCACGATGTCCGCAGGCACATTAAACCTGGACGATATGGGTGGGAATATTGTTGCGACCCAGGGCGCCAAATTCGTTGCCGAAAATGACATCAGCGGAACGTTAAACATATCATCCGACATCGTGTCCGACGGCTTTGACACGACATACATTGCCGAAAATATGATTGATGCAGGCGATGTGTCGGGGCTGCGCCTGAAATCCGGGTCGGCGATGTTTGATGCGAAACTGGCCGATAATGGCAATGACGTTGTGATGACGATGAAGTCCTTTGATGCCTTGACGGATAACAAATCGCTGGCCACCTATTTGGCGAATAACTATGCCCGTGGCGCCGGTGCGGAATTCTTTGGCGGGTTAAAGGCCGGCGCGACCCGGGCCGAATTTAACACGATCCTGAACGGGCTGTCGGGGATGAATGCCTTTACCCAGTTTGACCGGGAAGACATGTCTGCCATGCGTGAAATCAATTTCAGCATGAATCAGCAAATGTTCATGAACGCCGACCGTGACGAATATGACATCAGCGGGTCGATGGAACACTTCTCGTTCAGCAATTCGTCCAACGGCGGTTCCGGTTCTTATGGTATCTCCAACAGTCGGATGTCCGATAAATGGAAATTGGGCTATGGCCTGGCGATGGCGAACATTGGCACCAATGATGACCTGGGCACCAATCGCAGTAATCAAATCGGCCTGTTCTATATGCCCGTGACATACACCAATGACGCCGTGGAATTCATATCCACGCCGCGTGTCGGCTTTGCCAAGAGCCATTATAGCCGCCGCGGCTATAACAACCTGAACTATGACGGGTATATCGAAAAGCAGATATTCGGGTTTAACAACGATCTGCGCTATCCGGTTTCGTTTGGGCATTGGACGGTGGCACCCGATTTGGGATTCAATGCGATGATGTATCGTCAATCGGGCCACGAAAGCGACCAGGCATTCAGCCTGATCATCCCGGCGGACGAAATCTATACCGTGGAGGCCGGCCTGGGCCTGTTCACCAAATACGAACGGCCGTTGACGTCGGGCGCGTCACTGCGGTTCAATGCCGGGCTGATGGCGTATCGTGAATTGGCAGATACATACAATATGAAACTGGGCATCCGGGGTCTGGACGGTACATTTAACCTGTATGACGATGCCGCGCACGATTACAGCGGCGCCGCGACATTCGGCCTGGATTATCAGGCGGGGCGGTTGAGTCTATACGGCAACGCCCAGTACTTTGTGGATGGCGACGCCTATATGAATGTCAAGGGCGGCATCCGGTATCGTTTCTGACGCCCCATCCCCATCTGTGGGCAACGTCGCACAAAGCAAGGACCCGCCACATAGAAAGATCCCCCCCTCGGGCCCCGCGCGAACAAGGTTCGCGTGGGTGAGACTGCGGGGGATTTTTTTATTCCAAATGATACGTCGCGCCATTGACGGTGACATGGATCCCGGCGCCCCGGCCCGCGGCCAGGTTCCCGTAACACACGCCGCCCCCTGTCCGCACCACCAGGGATGGCGACGTGCGCCGCGTCGGGAACAATGGCGCCGCCGCCGGCCCGGCGTGAACGTGCGTCACGCCCGCCCCACACAGGGGCTGACACGTATCCCCGACACGCCCGTATCCCGCGTCACAGGCCCACGGGCAATCGTTATAATCCGTGGCGCCGCCTGTCTTGACGGGTCCGTCCGGCGTCCCCGCCCCCGTGTAATGCGCATGCGCCGGCGCATTGGTGCATTCGCGCACATTACTGTAATAATCATAAGCCCCAGAAAAATCATACGTTGATAAATAATATCCCGGCCCGGCCCTATACCACAAACGTCGATTACATACGTAATTTGTTCCATTCCATGGACATTCCAGAAGCGTTTCATTTCCGTGACTGTCCCTAAAATGCATTCCAGACCAGCAATAGTTCATCGACGTGCCGGCACTCCACGATGTTTCCGTTCCCCTGATATAGGTATAACCCAACAAGGCCTCGTAATCCGTATCGGTCGTGGGACAGGAATATCGATTATCATCGCCGGGACAATAATACGGCGCGGCCCCGGGATTGCAGAGCGTACATGCACCATTTTCCAAATAATATCCCCGGTCACACGTCGCGGCGGATGCCGCATACAAACCGACGTTTGGATTAGGCATATTTGGGGATGGGGAAACGTGCAGAAATATGGGATTTTTATATTGGGATTATTGTCGTATGCAAACGTCCCTTTGGATTAGGCATAGTTTCATCTGCCTCAAACCCAGGGATTATACCACGTTGCGGCGTTTCACGCAACACAAAAAAAAGACCACCCCGTCGCTCCGCGCCACCCCTCTTGCCAGAGGGGAACCTTGCACGTTCTTTAAGTTCTTAAGATCGTCATCCCGGCGAAGGCCGGGATCCAGTAATACCGACACCCCGCCACTTCGTGGCACCCCTCTTGCCAGAGGGGAACCAACCCTCACACTTGTCATCATCCCGACGCAGGTCGGCATCTGAACTCTGCACTCTGAAAACTGAACTCTAAAAAAAATCCCCCAAACGGGGGATTTTTTTAAAACTCTGGTGCGAGCAAAGGGGCTCGAACCCTCGACCTCAACCTTGGCAAGGTTGCGCTCTAGCCAACTGAGCTACGCTCGCACTGCGTGAACTATTTTGACATAAGTTTTTGGACAATGCAAGTCTTTTTTATCATTATTTAAAAATCGCCCGTTCCCGGGCGATTTTATGGTTTGCCTTAACGCGCCTTTTGCGCACGCTGGGCCGCATGATACCCGATCGCATCCCGGGACAACGGGGTGGTCGGCGTCCATTTCTGAACTTTGGCCTGGCCCCCGCGGATATAGGCCCAGCCATCCAAACTGGCGCTCAGGTCTTCCAGTACTTTGCCGCAATAGGCCGCCGCGCCGCCCAAAATCGCCACCCACAACCACCGCCGGATATGCATAATTTTGGCGTCAATCAATTCATCCAATAATTCGTCTTTTGTTAAATTTCTCATGTTATCCTTCATCCTGTTACAACCATTTCCACGGCTGAAATACCTTTAAGAATCCATACGCCGTGCGTTTATCCACAAAGGCATGGCCGCACCGCGGGCACACCACAAACGGCCGCGTGAAAGCCTTGACCTTTTTGAACACCATAAACCAGATCACAAATCCGATCAGCCACACCAAGGCCACCAGCCCCCAGGCCGCATAGCCAAAGTATTTGTTCACCGTGCCCGTGATGATTTGCACCACGCCCACATTGGATTTTTCCAAGTCATTATAAATCTTGGTCGCCGTGCCCCATGTGGTCGGATCCCACGGATAAACGTGTTTGATCCCGTAATTAGTCAGCAGCGTCGACCCCAGCCCACCGGCATTCTTGTCCAACTGGGCCTTGATCGCGTCATCGATCATCTGGTCAACCTGGGTTTGCAGGGTTTTGGTCAGGCCATTTTCAATCTTGTCCAATTGGGCATTGACCTGGGCCGTGACATCATCCACCTTGGCCACGGCGGCATCCGCCTTGGCGATGGAATTGTCTACCCGGGCCACGGCCTTGTCAACCCCGGATGTATTGACCCCCAGTTTACTGGCCAGACCGGTCAATTTTTTGGCATTGTCGGTCTTTTGCTGGGCCGCGGCGGTGGCTTCCTTGGCTTTGGCCGTGGTGTCACTCACTTTGTTCACCGCGCCGGACGCCAATTTCACCTGATCAATGGCCATGGATACGGGCTTTTCCAAATTGATGGATTTTTTAATCCCGTCCAGTAATTTTTCATATTGATCCACAATGCTGCGTTGCAAATCAAAGAACATCGACACCACAATCGATTTTTTAATCGGTTCGCTGTACGTGTTTTTCACATGCAACGGCGCCCAGATCAAGGCCGCGATCCAGACCACACTGATCAATAAAAAGATCCGTTTGACCCACGTGACCGCGGCGGTCTTTTTCTTAACCGTTTTGGCGCCCCCACGATCGATGACGGCGATTTCTTTTTTCTTTTTCGGTGCCATTTTATTTTTCTCCTTTGCCTGTATCATAGAAAAAATACCCCACCCGATGCAACCCTTATCTTATCTGGTCATTTTGTAAAATTCCTGGATCAGTTCCTCGTAGAATCCGTGAACCGACGCCCCGAAATCCGTCTGTTTTTGCGCATCGATAATATCCAGCATGGTTTTATAATAGACATCGGCGTCTGTGGCATTGTCGAATGTCAACGTTTCCCGATGGCTGATCATCGGATACGCCCCGAACGCATCGCGCTGTAAAAACAGTGTGTACAGATACCAACGGGCCACCTGGGGGTCGCGCCGCATCAGCGCCGCCAGGTAAAAACGCTGGCCGGCATCAATGGTCAGGGCCGGTTTTGGCAGATTATTGTTCTTCATTTTGTTCATGGGTGTATTCCTTTATAAAATTATTCTTAAATTCGGCAAAGCGCCCGGCTTCGATCGCGGTGCGAATGTCGCGCATTAAATCCTGGTAAAACCACAAATTATGCTGGGTCAATAATGTCGCCCCCAACATTTCATTGCATTTGATCAAGTGATGCATGTATGCGCGCGACAATTGACACGCCGGACATCCACATTGATCGTCAATGGGCCGCGGGTCATCGCGGAACCGGGCGTTCTTCATGTTCATGGTGCCATGCCGGGTAAAGGCCTGGGCCGTGCGGCCGGCACGCGTCGGCATGACGCAGTCAAACATATCCACCCCGCGTTCCACCGCCCCCAGGATATCCAGCGGCGTCCCGACGCCCATCAAGTACCGCGGCCGATCTGTGGGCAAATGCGGCGTCACGGTGGCAATCATGTCGAACATCACGCTTTGCGGTTCCCCCACGGCCAGGCCCCCAATCGCGTACCCGTCAAAGCCAATATCCACCAACGCGTGGGCCGATTTGATACGCAGGTCCGGTTGATCCGCGCCCTGAACAATGCCAAAAATCCCATAGCCGGGCCGATCAACAAAGGCGTCTTTACTGCGCCGGGCCCAACGGGTCACCATATCGACATTTTTTTCAACGCGGTCCCGCGGCGCCGGCAAATGCAAACATTCGTCCAAGACCATGGTGATGTTGGAATCCAATTGATGTTGAATGTGCACCGAATCTTCGGGGCGCAGGAAATGCTTCACACCGCCGTCAATGTGGGATGTAAATTCAACGCCCTCCTCTTTCATCTTGACCAGGTTAGACAGACTCATCACCTGGAAACCGCCGGAATCGGTCAGGATGGGCCCGTGCCATCCGCCGAATTTGTGCAGACCGCCCATCTGTTCCATCAAATCGCCCCCGGGCCGCATCATTAAATGATAGGTATTGCCCAAAATCACCTGGGTGCCGGTGGCCGCCACCTGATCCATGGTCAGGGCCTTGACCGTCGCGGCGGTGCCCACCGCCATAAAGGCCGGCGTTTCAAAGTCCCCGTGCGCGGTGTGCACGCGCCCGCGGCGCGCGCCACCATCGGTTGCAATCAAATCAAATTTTAACGACATGTCTCCCCATCCTTTATTTGAAATTATCCCGCCACACCGCATTCAGGTCGACATCAAAATCCGCGCCCTGGGTGATAATGGACATCGGCCCGTCAAAGAAACCGCGCGCATTTTCAATCACATCGTCCCGCCGAACACTTTCCGACATCTGGGTATCGGCATCCAAATCAAAGACCCGCCCAAAATGGCGCCAGAATCGAATCAATTTGTCACAACGACTGGACGCAGATTCCATCCAATCGGCCCGCGACAGGCGATTACGACACGTCATGCGGCGTAAATCATCATCTGTGATCGTGTGCTGGGTATAAATTTTGTGGGCGTTTTGGGCGATCAAGGCCACCACGCGTTCCACATTTTCCGGCGCCGTCTGGGTATTAAAGCCTGTCAGGCCAAATTTTTCATTCCCGGCACCGTCACCCGCAAATCCGTACACCAAACCATTTTCCCGACGGATAACATCAAACAATTCACGGTTCATATGAAGACAGAATTTTCCCACGCATTTGTTTCGAAACCTATTTTCATATGTCGCATCCCACACATCGGGGAACAAGATGCTTAACACCACATTTTTCTTGTCCGGTTTGGAATTGTGCGCAATGGTGGGTGTGTACGTAATCGCATCATTTTCCGGCACGTCCCGGTTGGGCAAAAAGGCAAAGGACGTTTCCAAATGCCGCAACACGGCATCCGGATCAATAATGCGGCCCGATATTCCGATGATACAGTTTTTGGCCGACAAACGCCGTCCCAAAAATTCAATCATCTGATCCCGGGTAAAGGATTGAATCAATTCTTCGGTTCCCAATCCCCGTGTTGAAAATGTTGCATAATTAAACAATTTTTCGGACACAAAATCGCCAAATTGCCGCTGTGGGTTATCCAGGGCACGGCGCAATTCATCAATCACCACGCGACGTTCAATATCAATCTTGTTCGGTTCAAACAGGGCATTTTGCAATTGATCGCTGATTACATCGATCAAGACATTGATATTTTCGGCCAAAATACGCCCATGGAAATACAGCCGATCGTTGCCCGTGGCGGCATTATGAGTTCCCCCATGATCGTCCAGGAATTCACGTCGATCCTTGGACGATGCAAAACGCGCTGTACTGTTGCACAGCATGTGTTCGCAAAAGTGCGTCAGACCATATTCGGTTGGCGCCTCGTCCCGGGAACCGGTCCGAAACAGGACCTTGATCGCCACGGTTTCCAAATCCATCGGATCCAGGATAACGGTTACACCGTTACTGAGTCTATACATCGTCGGATTAAAATTCATCACATATCCTTTTTGAACAACAGACAGCAATCGCCGTATGAAAAGAACCGGTATTTTTCGGCGACCGCATGCGCGTATGCCGCGCGCATCTCGTCCACCCCGGCGAACGCCGACACCAACATAAACAATGTCGATTTTGGCAGGTGGAAATTGGTCAGCAACACATCCACCGCCCCGAATGTGTACCCAGGCGTGATAAAGATATTCGTTGTCCCGCAAAAGGGCGCGACACGCCCCACGCCACCAATTTCACGGTTACGCATTGCCGCACTTTCCAGTGTCCGCATGGACGTTGTGCCCACCGCAATCACACGCGTGGCGCGGTTGATAATGTCGGCCTGATCGGGGGTGATTTGGCACCATTCACTGTGCATTTTATGCTGGGATAAATCCTCGGTCTTGACCGGCATCCATGTGCCCGCCCCAACGTGCAATGTCACGTTTACAATTTGTGCGCCCCGCGCCGTGATTTCGTTTAATATTTCGGGCGTAAAGTGCAACCCCGCCGTCGGCGCCGCCATGGACCCCAGCGGCCCCGCATAGACCGTCTGATACCGGTCGCGGTCAGCGTCTTCGCTGTCGCGCTTCATATAGGGCGGCAACGGCATTTTCCCGACCCGATCCAGAACATCCATCAGATTGTCCGTGTTGAATTTCAGGCGGATACCGCTGTCGTCGTCATGGGCCAAAACGGTCGCCGTCGTCCCATCGTCCAGTGTCAATGTTTCCCCCACGGGGATTTTATTAAATTTTTTACACAGGCCCCACCACGCGCCATCATCCGCCGCGGTGTGCAGTGTGATTTCATGCCCCGACGCCATAAACCGCGCCGGAATCACGCGTGAATTGTTAAAGACCACGACATCCCCGGGCCGAATATAATCCACAAAATCCCGGATATGCCGGTCAGATAACACAAGACCACCCCGGCACTCCGTGCCACCCCTCCATAGAGGGGAACTTGTCTCGTCCCCACTCGATGCAAAGTTCCCCTCTGCGGAGGGGTGCCCCGTCAGGGGCGGGGTGGTTCCAATAAATGTCGCCACGGCCGACGCATCACGCAAAACATCCCGGGCCGACACATGAATAACCCGCAACCCTAATGATTTTAGGTACGCGTCACGTTCCGCGTCATACGCGCCCTTGTTATCATGCGTGGCCGCATCATCAATTTCGATGACCAGATATTCAGATGCACAGAAAAAGTCCACAATATAATTGCCGATAACCTTTTGGCGGTCAAAATCCAGGCCGTTTAATTTCTTGTTTTTGATTTCTTTCCAGAGCAAGGCTTCGGGCAGACTGCCCGACTTGCGCAATTCCCGCGCCCGATCTTTTAATTTTGGGTTAAAGGGTAATGATTTATAATTTACGACGTCTCTAACCACCCCGGCCTGCGGCCACCCCTCCGCAGAGGGGAACCTTGCACCGTTTTTAATAGCGCAATTGAAAAAGAAACTGTCCAGCCGTCCGCAGAGGGGAACTTTG
>JAAVBR010000025.1 GCA_014802705.1 bacterium
CCCTCTTTTGAACAAATTGACATCAGAATCTCGCTATTTGGAAACTGGTGCAATAATAGCCCGAATGATTTCATATATGGACTATGCGATTCCTGAGTGGGTTGTAGCTAATACTAATAATATATTTCCTACGGAGAAAGGAAAAGAAGAGATATTTAAAGCAACTTGGCATGCTTTTATTTTGTACGGTAGGCAATGTAATTCTCTGTTTGAACGGTTAGAAACTAAATTTGCTTATGCTTTGAGTGCTGATTTATGGGATGCAGATGAAGGCAAACGTATTAGAGAGCGTACAGCCCAAGGACTGGCATATTATTATGGTTGGGGGGCGTTTACTTTAGATTCTTTTTTATTGGGGTTGATCTTTAATTCGGCGGCTAAACAGATAGAACAAGTAGCCTTTATAAATTATATTGGTTTTTCGCTATGGGATAGAGATGGCCGAGGGGATGAGATATCTAATGATGTTTTGGTTCGTTTTACGAGTTTGTGGGAATGGTTCATTGAAAAAATAAAAGATCATAGAACTGATTATAAAAAAGTATTAGTCGAATTCGAACGTTGGTATCAATGTGGAAGGTTCAAGGACGGAGGATGGGCAATAAATCAATTACATAGCTTGGTTATGGATGATGAACTTAAATTGACCATGTCATGTTTTATGTTAGAGGATAATTTATTAGAAGATTTGCAGCAATATCCAAGAAAGGTATTTGATATTATTTCGCGCCTTGTATTGCGTGGAGATAGGTCCGACACATTTAGTAAAAATGATATTGTAGAAAAAACATTGGAATTTATAAAAAATAATGATTTTCCAGATGATATATTGTTAAAAAGTGACAAAGATTCTTTTATAAATAAAATGCTGGAACAATCTGAAGCTTGGGAGCTAGAGCAAAAAGAGAAACTATATAGAAAATATTTGGAAATAAGTTGAGTCAGTTTGAAAATTTAGCTACAATTTCTCAATTGTAAGCTTTTGTTCTCTGCCCTTATGAAAATTTTTGGAGTCTGGGACGGTTTTAGGTGGAGGTTTTGTTATTTCCCTGACTCTGGGAAGCCTGCTGTTACGAGCATGTCGGCCACATTTCTCGGATATCTATATCCTGCTCGATTCCGCAAAGTCACAGGATGAGGAAACATTGGGGGCTTTTGTGGCACATAACCATCTGGACGTTTTAGACCTGTGGTATTGTCACGACATTTAAATAGATTGGATACCAATTGGTAATCTAGTGGCGTATTATAATCTATATCAATAATAAGGATTTCGTCTTTTGTAAATTGTCTTTGATTTATAGCCATAGATTCAGGCTCAGTACTATGTTTAGTATTTACAACAATCATAACTTCATAGCCAGGAAATCTAAAAATATACGTGTGTTTTCCAAGGTATTTTGTGCGAAAAATACCTGTCATATTGTCAACATGACCGCCGGTAACTCTTCTGTAAATCAATGGAACAAATAAATTGTAATCATCGGGGATTTCATTCTTCAATATTTTTAATGCAATATCTTGATATTTCCCCAAGGGAATTGGTTTTGAACATACGGAAAGTCGCCATAACAAGGATATAAAAAATCTATGTATGCGATCAATATCAAACGTCTCTGCGGGCAGACTGCGACAAGGTGTAGTTAATATGTACTTTGTTTGCTCTAATTTTTGGACTTCTATGTTTAAAATTTTATTTATGTAACCGTCATAATAACCGATTGCTGTGTCGCATTCTTTACACATCAATGGCTCTTTGTGGCCGTTTTGTTCTTTGGCGTTTACGTTAATACGTGTGTTTTTCGTATCTACAGCAACAACCGAACCGAGTTCTGTAAGTTTGTACAAAACTTTGGGAATTATATGGGATTCTATCAATTCCTTCTTTTGACCGCAAAATTTACAAATTCCGACTACCATGCGTTAAACATAATTTTATTTTGGGCGTTTTTCAAATATCTTTATAGATATACAATCTCAACCTCCGGAAATTGTCCGGCGATGTATTCAGCGGCGAGGCGGCGGTGGCATTGCAGGGCGCTTTTTTCTGTACATAACAGGCAGATGCGGTCAAGGTCGGCCAGTTTTAACCCCGCGGTCGGGTGGCGCGCGGCCAGTAATTCGCGATACATGCGTTCATAATCAGGCCATGTGATGCGGCCGTCTTTATATCCGGCAAGAATTTCAGTCGATGGGGCAAATTCTGGATGGTATTCATATCGGTCGCCCAGTGCGGCGGCCAAATTTGTGCCGCTATAAAACGGAACAAAACGGCTGGTGCGCCAAAGCCGAATATCCCAAACGCAACTTATTTGGGTTGCATTCAGGATATCCATAAAATCATCGGGCTTTTTGCCACTAAAACCAATCGTAAAAATCTTTGCCATATCAGTACAAAAATAGCCCGTTTAACATCAAATAGCAATGATTTTCCTGCATAAGGAACTTTCGTGCCAATCCTATGCGACAATGGGCATACTGGCTGGCGGCGATCGCCTTATTCAGATTTTCGACATCTTTATCTTTTTCAAATATATCGCGTAAGTATTTGCAGCTGACCTTTAATTCATAGGTCTGTTTGGAATAGTCCGTGATACGGGCACGCAGTTTGCCGTCTTCTATAAAGAATTCAATGTTGTGCGCCGGTATCAATATGGCACCCAACGAAGGACATTTGGTTTTCTGTGGCACATAGGCGTTTCCCTTGACGTGATGATGAAATATGCCCTGTATATCCTTTGAAACGCTATCGTGCAAAGCATTGGCCAGGTCTTTTCCTGGCTCAAACTCTTGCAAAACCTCGATAGAATCAAAATCTATATTTACATCTTCTGTGCGGTGGGGATAATCTCGCGGTTCTTTGAATTCTTCGTTATCGACCAATATTTCGCAATATGTGGCCGGAATTTGATCCGCATTCCAATATCCGCCATCAATCATCAGCCGTTTCATGCGCTTTTCATAGGTGTCAAAACCGGCGATGCAGAACTTTTCTTTCATGCATGTTATGTCGGAAATGACGATATGTGACTTTTTCATAGTTATTCCTTTGGGTAATAAAAAAGCCCCTCCGGTGTAGGTCGGGGCAAATAAAAAACGGCGACAAAATCGCCTGCTTAACTTAGGTAGCATCATATCAAAAATTGGCTAAAAAATCAATAAAAAAGATGAATTTCCAAATAATTTCCCTGTTATTTGTTTAGGGAATATTTTGTGGAAACCAGGGAATGTATGCCTTGTGCGTGGTGCAAAATGGGTTTTGGGGGCGAGAATAGCGAAATTTCCCTGTAAATTCCCTGTTGTTGTATGCAATTGACCGTAGAATTGTCTGCCTCCGCCAGTTACAAAAAATACGCCATCGGCATATTTTTTGTAACTGATGTGGAGGTTGGATGAGAACCCCGGGGGTTCGAAAACAAGTAGGCGAGATGAGCAAAGTGAAATCGAGCCGTCACGGTTTCCCCGGAGCCGCGGCGCACAACGTGCGACGGGCGAGGGAATCCCTCCCCATCCGCCAGGAATAAGGGTTTTATTATGGATAAAAAAACATTTGAAAAATTTGACGCGTGGGCCCAGAAACAGCGTATACCAAAAGACGCCGTATTATCGCCAGAATCAATAAATGCAATGAATTCAGCATATGAAACAGCGCTGTTGCTGCGTAAATCACTGGCAGATTATTTTGAACGCCAGGGAAAGCCCATGGATGAAAGGGCCCGTCATCTGGACCAGAGTTTGGGCGATCGTGCCATGTTTTTGAATTTAATGCGGTTTCGTTTTGATGCCGAACGCGCGTTAAAACGTGTCAGAGAATTTGCAGAAGAATATTATTCAGAAGAATTTTATAAAGCCAGGGAAGAAAGAGCTAAAGCTTTCCGTCAAATGCAGAGAGAAATGGAAATACTGACGCCGTATGATTGGCTTACTGCTTATGGGCCTGTTTATGGGCGATAAAGTATTTTGAAATTATAAATTCTGGTATCGGAAATTGTGCAAACTGATACCCGTCCGACAGGGATAGACCGCCCCGATGGGGCGGTGTTTTTTTGTATGATTTTCTGATGAAAAGGGTGGGGCTTTGTGGTATAATTTTAATCATGATCAAAAACATAATTTTTGATGTGGATGGTGTTCTGGTGGATATTCATCGCACCTATACAGAATTTTTGAAGAATACGTATCCAAAATTTAGAAATATAACGTCGAATGATTTATCGACCTTATTCCCCATTCAGGCCGATGATGGGGCCATAAAATTGCCCGATGAATTTTTGGTAGATTTTCGTACGGGGCCCTATTATTCCTATCGGCCGTTATTTGACGATACTATGGCTGTTTTGGCGGCATTGAAAAAGAAAGACTTGAAACTGTTTACATTAAGCGCGGCCGGCAATCCGGATAAAAAGTTAAAATGGCTGTTGGCGGCGTTTGGCGATATTTTTGACGGCTATGAATTTTCGCCATCGGGGCAATCAAAAAAGGATGCTTTAAACGCCGTGGTGGAAAAATATGCGCTGAATAAAGCGGAAACTGTCTTTGTTGATGACCGGATTTATCAGGTGCGGGCCGGGGTAGAGGCCGGCCTGTGTACGGTCAGAATGGAATCCGTGCTGTCATTGCCCATGCCGGCGGATTTGAAAGGTGTGCCCGTGGTGAAAAGTATGACCGAATTGAGTCGGGTTATCGATAGAATAAATTCGGATAAAGATTTCCTGTAAATTATTTTTGTAATGGATGGGGGATGTGTTAAAATAGGGCATATGAAAAATATCAGGCCTTTTAAAAATCGTGATGCGCGGCATCTGGTGCGGATGGTGGGCGATCAATGGGATTTGGCCAAGCGGGCGACCGGCGCCGGCCGGTTATGCGATTGGATTTATGCGGCGGAAATATTGTCGCAAAATACCGAAATGCGGGTTTTAACCGATGGGGCGGGGCGGCCCGTTGGATTTGCAGGCTATGCCCAAGGCACGTCCCGTCGGCACGCATTGCGGCGGGCGTTTTGGGGTGTGGTTTATATAATCCTGGGGCGATGCGTGAAAAATCGTGATGCGTTGCGCCAATATTATGCGGCCTATGATTATGTGCCGGGGCGTCTGGCGCGGCGGTTTGATGCGGAATGTGATATTTTAATTGTGGGTCGGGCACATCGCGGTGGGGCGGGGCGCATATTGTTTGGCGAACTGATGCGTGATGCGGCGGCGCGGGGCGTTAAAAAAATGCGTATTGATACAGACGACAGTTGTAATGTGGCATTTTATCGGGGCATTGGCGCGGTTCAAGTTTATGCGGCCGTGGCCCAAAATGGTGGCGAAGACGAAACGGAAAACGTGTACGTGTTTTGTATCGAGCCCCAAAAATGGCAGCCCCCGGTGGAAATGGCTGGGTGATAAAAGATAAAGGAACACATTGATATGGATGATCATAAAATTTTAATTATGGGCGGTTCGTGCGCGGGGAAATCCACGACGGCCGAACGGTTGGGGAAAAAGTTAAATATCCCGGTGCTGCATATGGATCTGTATGATCCCTATGCCGTGCCGGCGGGCGCCGCGCGCGATGCCAGAAAACAACAGATGGTGGACACCATTCACAAAACAATGGTGGGGCCCGAATGGATTATCGAAGGCGTCTATCAATGGTACGCGTTTGATGAACGAATGGCGGCGGCCGATGTTTTGGTTATGCTGCGCGCGCCGGCAATGGCCCGCATTTGGCGATATATCAAGACGTGTGTGTTACGGCAAAAGCGTCACGGTCGCCAGGGATTTTCGGCCAAGAATTTCCGATGGAATCATGTGTGGTACATGATGCGCCATATGGACGCGCCGTATGATTTAATTATGCAGACGGCCAAAAAATATCCCAACCTGCGCGTGGTGGAATTAAAATCTTTCCGCGCGATGGATGATTTTATAAAGACGTATTCACGATAGGAAAGGGTTTAATATGACCTATGATAATTATGGGGGAAAGGCCGCGGGCTTAAAGAAACTGGGCGATATGCATGTTCCCGTGCCCAAATGGATGGCTCTGACCTGGGAACAGGCAAATCAGGTTTCTGATGAAGATTTGGATGACATTATATCTTTGTTCGGGACGGATGCGCGTGTGGCGGTTCGTTCATCAGCGACAAATGAAGATGGTGCATCAAAGTCTTTTGCGGGTGTGTTTGAGACCAAATTAAATGTTCCTGTTCAAAAAGAAACTTTAAAATCCGCCATACGTGATGTGGTGGCCAGTGCGACGTCTGTGCGGGCGGGCGAATATGACGCGGCGCAAAATGCGATGGGTATTGTTATTCAGCAGATGGTTGAACCCGTGTTATCAGGTGTTGCGTTTACACGCACGGTTGATACAAATGGTCATGATGTCGTTCTGATAGAAATGGTGTCGGGGCTGGGGGAAAAATTGGTGTCGGGTATGGCGACACCGACCCAGGTAACGGTTCCGATAAACAACGGGATATTAAATACAGATAATGTTTCTGTGGCCGGGGAATTATTACCCCGGATGGATTTAATTAGATCCTTGATTGAATATATTCAAAAAATTATCCATCAATCAAAAATAGATTTGGATATCGAATGGTGCATTGATGCCAATGGTGATGTTTGGTTTGTTCAGGCGCGTCCCATTACGGTTCCGGTATTGATAAAACCGCGGGCGATAAATTCTGCGATACCGGTTGTGGGCGGCACGGTAACGGCGCCAGTTTATGTAATACCGGAACTGGGGGCGTTCGTCGACCCGGAAATTATGGAAAAGCGTTTTGCGGACTTTCCGGATGGGGCCATATTGGTGGCGTTATATACAGAGGTTGACTTTGTCCCCATTATGAAGCGGGCATCGGGTATTATCACAGAGCAGGGTGGTGTGTTAAGTCATGCGGCCATATTGTCACGCGAATTGAGCATCCCGTGTATCGTCAATTATCCGAATGCAACCCGAAAGTTCAAAACGGGCGATGTTATCACAATGAATGCCACGACAGGCCGGGTGGAGCAAGATTCAGAAAACGGGTCGATTGACGAAACAATTTGGCTGGATGAGGCATGGTGTTTTGATCATATGATACGGGTACCATACCAAGGCGGGTGTGTGTTTGTGGAATCATTATTCAACCGGTTGAATGTTTATGCGCCATGGATTGATAGTGCGGGTAAAAATGATCTGGATTTATTCATTCGTAAAAAATTCGGCGCGGCCCCGACTATTATTACCCAAGAATCGGGCAATGTGATGAAGTTCTATTCTTGGTTTGAAGATCGGGGGCATAAGAAATTGCCGGGTTATGCGGCAGCATTGGCGCGGGCGTATCGTGTGGCGGCATCCGGTTCTGCGGCCCAGGTACATCGGTTCTATGAATCATGTATCCATACGGCCAAAAAATATATCCCGATGGTGCAAGGCGCCAAAAATGCGGCGGCCCGGTTTTATTATGAAGAGGCAATTATGGCTCAGTACATTTTGCTGGATGTCATATTCCCGCGTGCCATTGCGATGAATCAGATTTATATGGATACGGCGTATCGTCTGTATGCGGCGGGGGCGACATTCGCCGATTTATTGGCGGGGAAACAAATTCGGGGAATATCAAAAAGATATCATGAATTTATCAAGGCCATTGCCGATGAACGAAATGATATTTATCCAAAGTTTCGGGATTTTTATCCACCAATTGTTGGATATTGGAAGCCTGAAAACCAAGAC
>JAAVBR010000026.1 GCA_014802705.1 bacterium
ATATCGGATAAATCCGCACATTGCAACCCCAAAATAATGATTGACACTTTTTTTGTATGTACTATCATACACAGAACAGAAAAAAGAGTTTTCGATGACAACGTTCGTGCATAAATTTGATTATCGGCCCGCCCCCATGGCGGCGGCCATCGCGACGGAAAAATTCCGGGTCAGTTATCCGTTTGCCTATCGCGCCTGGAAAGATTCCGCCCACCTCCACGGGACCGAGGCTGCCTTTGCCTACGCCGAAAAATGGGCCAAATTGATGCAGTTGGAAATGCGGGCCGGCAAAAAAATGACCAAAAAATTGATTCTGCGGACCGAAGAAATGCTGCAGACCGCGAACGAAGACCTGTCCACGATTTATATGGCCCGGGGCATTTTGGCCACCTGTTGGGCGCGCGGGCGTAAATTTGCGGCGTTATTGGGCGGGGACGATGCCGAAATGCGGGAAACGCGGTGGAAAATCTGTATCCAAAACGCCCGTCTGTCCCGGATGAAGTCCAAATAATCCACAAAAAAACACGGCCATCGCCGTGTTTTTCTTTATTTTGGTGGAGCCAATCAGACTCGAACTGACGACCCCCTGCTTGCAAAGCAGGTGCTCTACCAACTGAGCTATGACCCCAAAACTTTGTCCAAAGCCCCTGTATTTTATACAGTTCCCCATCATTTGTCAATTCAAAAATACGCCCGTGCGGCCGGCATATTTTGCACTGGACATTGATCTTTTGCCCCGTATAATGTCCATAGACAATTGTATATTTTTGTATATCAAACCAAAGGATATATCCATGGCCGAAAAACCGACCCTTACCTTGGACCAGATTCGCGATATTATTCTGCGCGATGCCGTTGTTCGTGAGAAACTCGATGCCCTGGGGCATGCGATCGCCACGGCGGTGGCCACACACATCGCATCAGGCGCCCTGGAAAGCGTATCCGACGTCCCCCGGGCCGATGATGTTCCGGCCGCGGCCGCACCGGCGGCGGATAGCCCCGCCCCGGCCGTTTGCGCCCCCAAACCGAAACAATCCCGCACGCCGCGCGGGCCGCGCACATATGACGAATATATTCAAATGAGCCCCGCCACCCTGCGTCAATCCTATTACTATTGGGGTAAAAAGGGCCCCCTGCCCGACGCCCTCAAGCAGGCGCTGAAAACCGTCTTTCAGAAAAACTATGACGCGGCGCACGATGTTTTCTGTGGTGCCCGCACCCCCAAACGCGCCGCCACCCCGACCCCGGCGGATGCGCCCCGGTTGGCAACACCCGCCCCAGCCCCGATTGGGCCCATGGGCCTGCAACAGCCGGCGCCGGTGCCCCTGTATTCGAACATGAGCAAGCAGCATTTATATACCCTGATCTTTCAGCCCGATGCGTTGCATCGCAAAACACTGTTGCTGCGCAGTCGGACGCCTTATACCCTGTTGCTGTGGGATCAGCGATCCCATCTGGCCGTCGTGCGTAAAACGCCCGATGACCGACCGGCACCAATGCTGTTCATTGTCAATGTCAAGCACGGCCTGGTTGTCAATGAAATCGGCCTGGGGACACCCGAAATTCGATATGCCCCCGACACCCACGAAATCTTTACGGCGGGCCGCGCCAGTGGCGCCATGAGCACATGGTCCTTTGGCGCCGAACGCGTCCCGACCAAGGTGATGAGCATTCCGGCCGGGGCCCAGAGCCTGCACGCGTACAATCAACCGCGCGAAACCGTGATTATCGATGTCAACGGTCACGCCCACAGCGCGCCGCTGGTCACCCTGCCCGATTCCCGGTACGCCATTGCGGATGCCCCGGCGCCCGCCCTGGAACCCGAACAAGGGCCCGCGGATGCCCCGGCGGCACCGGCCGATCCGGCCCCCGCGCATCACACCGCGACAAATCCCCGCACATTGTTGGTGACGATTGATCCGGTCAAAATGACCCTGGACGGGGTGTACAACAATGTCTATGTGAATGGCAAACTGGTTTTAAAGAATCATATCAACACCGTGGCCACCACGTTCTTGGACGGGACGGTGCTGGGGCTGTTCGGGATTGCGGCGGACGATAACAAATTGCCCAAACGCCCCCTGTGGCAGATTATGGACGGCGACCTGCGCATCCGCACGTTTACCAAGCAAAATACGTATGCAGCCACCCACAATTATGTGGCCGAGGCCATTCCCATGCCGGGGAAACTGCGTCTGGGGTTGAACAATAATTCATCGGTCTATATCGATGCCGCCACCGCCCTGGCGCGTGCCCGGGGACGCGTCTTTGAAATCGCGACCCGTGCCAACACCGGCAAAGACGAAAAGTAAGGGTTCAAAAAAAACGGGGCGTTGCCCCGTTTTTTATTCGACGATTAAATCCTTGCCCTTGACATCGACATGGATGTGGGATCCGTCGCCGACGCGGCCCGATAAAATCAGATCGGCGATTTTATCTTCGACCGCGGTCATAATCAGGCGCTTTAACGGCCGCGCCCCGAACACCGGATCATACCCGTGATCGCCCAGCCATTTGACGGCCTTGTCCGACACGTCCAATGTCATGTGACGTTCCGCCAGGCGTTTTTCCAAATGACGCAATTGGATTTTCACAATGCCCCCCATCACGTCTTTGCCCAACGGGTTAAAGAACACGATATCGTCAATCCGGTTGATAAATTCGGGCCGGAAGTGTTTTTTGACCGCATCCATATCCGGCAGATTGCTGGTCATGATGATGATCGTGTTGGCAAAGTTCACGACATGCCCCTGGCCATCGGTCAGGCGCCCGTCGTCCAAAATCTGCAAGAACACGTTGAACACGTCCGGATTGGCCTTTTCGATTTCATCGAACAGCAACACCTGATACGGGCGCCGCCGCACACTTTCGGTCAAGACCCCACCCTGTTCATAGCCGACGTAGCCGGGGGGACTGCCGATCAGGCGCGCGACCGAATGCGGTTCCATATATTCACTCATATCTATTCGGGTCATGGCCGTATCGTCGTTAAACAGATATTCCGCCAGGGCCTTGGCCACCTCGGTCTTGCCGACCCCCGTCGGCCCCAGGAACATAAAACTGCCCATCGGGCGATGCGGATCCGACAGGCCCGCCCGCGACCGACGAATCGCCCGCGCAATCACCCCCAGGGCCAGGTCTTGGCCCACAACGCGGTTGCGCAGTTCTTCTTCGATATTTAACAGTTTCGCCTGTTCTTCGCCGGTCAATTTATCGGCCGGCACGCCGGTCCATTTGCTGACCACCGCGGCGATGTGTTCGGGCAACACCGTCTTGTATTCGCGCGCGTCGGCGTTCATCTTTTTAATATCTTCCTCTAATTGCGGAATCTTGCCGTATTGCAGGGCCGATGCCTTTTCATAATCGCCGGCACGCAGGGCACTGGCCACTTCTGCTTTGGCCGCGTCCAGCGCCGCCATCGCGTCCGACAGGCCGCGCATCTTTTCCTGTTCCGCGCGCCATTCGGCCGTCAATTTATCGGATTCCGCCTGAGTATCTTTGATAATTTGATCCAATTCTTTCAGGCGCTTTTTGGATTCATCGTCTTTTTCTTTTTTCAATGCCTGTTGTTCGATCTTCAATTGCATCAAGTGCCGATCAATTTCATCCAACTTGTCGGGCTTGGACGACACCTCGATCCGGACGCGGGCGGCCGCCTCGTCGATCAGGTCAATCGCCTTGTCCGGCAAGAACCGGTCCGTGATGTACCGGTCGGATAATTTGACCGCCGACACCAGGGCCGCATCCGCAATGCGCACCCCGTGGTGACCTTCGTATTTTTCCTTTAGCCCGCGCATAATCGAAATCGTGTCATCCACCGTCGGTTCATCGACATAGACCGGCTGAAACCGGCGGGCCAAGGCCGGATCTTTTTCAATATATTGCCGGTATTCGTCCAACGTCGTCGCCCCCAGACAGTGCAGTTCCCCGCGCGCCAACATCGGCTTTAATAAATTGCCGGCGTCCATGGACCCTTCGCCCTTGCCGGCGCCGACCAAGGTATGCAGTTCATCGATAAACAGGATAATTTGCCCGTCGGAATCTTTGACGGCCTTTAAAATCGCTTTCAGACGCCCTTCGAATTGGCCGCGGAACATCGCGCCCGCCATCAAGGCCCCCATATCCAGCGACAATAATTTTTTATTCAACAGATTTTCCGGCACGTCGCCCGCAATGATACGGTTGGCCAGCCCTTCGACAATTGCGGTTTTCCCGACCCCCGGATTCCCGATTAAAACCGGGTTGTTTTTGGTCCGCCGGGACAGCACCTGGATCGTGCGGCGAATTTCTTCGTCGCGGCCGATGACCGGATCCAATTTGCCATCGGCGGCCAATTTGGTGAAATCGGTCGTGTATTTTTCGATAGCCTGCTGCGGCGTTTCTTGCATTTCTTCTGGATTCATCGTCAATCACCTTTGTTCTTTTGCCCTATATATAGTATCATTTTGCCGCGCTTCAAGACACAGGAATCAAAACCGGGCCATGGGGCCAATTCACCAACCAGGCGAAAATAATATGAATTTCGACTTGACTTTTATTGATTTTTATTATAGATTATGCCCCGATTATTAA
The DNA here is from genome assembly GCA_014802705.1 of bacterium. Taxonomy (GTDB): domain Bacteria; phylum Pseudomonadota; class Alphaproteobacteria; order Rs-D84; family Rs-D84; genus Enterousia. Next base: position 4,573 of record JAAVBR010000026.1, read on the forward strand.
AGGATTATTAAAAATGCCACGTGTATGTAAAGTTACGGGTAAGAAAACAGAAGTCGGGATGAATGTTTCCCACTCTATGCGTCATACGAAACGGACGTTCTTGCCGAACCTGCAAAAATTAAAGTTCCACAGTGATATTTTGGGCCGCGACTTTGCGCTGCGTATTTCGACGGCGGGTCTGCGGACATTGACCAAACATGGCGGTCTGGACGGTTATGTGATGTCGAAACCGGTGTCGCGCCTGACGGACGAAATGGCGGCGATCAAACGCGCCATTGACAAGAAACAGGGTAAAACGGCCGCCCCGGCAAAAAAACCGGTGCACAAACCGGCCCGCAGCGCCCGCTTGGTCAAAAAAGTCGAAGCCAAAAAGGCCGCGGCAAAATAAGTCCATGGTTTTGGCCCCGTGGCGGAATTGGTAGACGCGCTTGACTCAAAATCAAGTTCTGCAAGGAGTGTCGGTTCGAGTCCGACCAGGGCCACCAGAAATAGAAAAATCGGGTTTATCCCGATTTTTTTATTTTTGGTCCTGTGTCGGACGAAGAACCGCGGTTCGGGGCCGACCAGCACCGGGCCCCGCAAAAATTGTCAGATTTTTGTGGGTGGGTTGCCACCAGAGATTAAAAACACCCACATGAAAATGTGGGTGTTTTTAATTTTGTGATCTGGGCAGACGAAGAACCGCGGTTCGGGTCCGACCACGATTTGAATTGAAATGACGGATTTTTGGCCTTTATCGAACAAATATAAAAGCCTGCAAATTGCAGGCTTTGTTTTTAATATGTGCATATTAGCCAAATACTCTGCCTTTCACAAATTCAGACAACCATCTTGCCTGATCGAATTCTGCCTTTCCGACCATATTTTTAAGCAATTCGGATACTTGTAATACGGCTTTTTCAGAGTTTGCAATTTTTACAAATTCATCATACGCAAATCTGTCACCATAGATAACAAATCTAATATCTTGCAATGTTTGTATCGCGTTGTGCGCAGCCCCCAGCATAATCAATGCAGATTGTTCCGGTGTTAATTTACCGATAATACCTGTTCCCAGCGCAGGAAATGCAACAGATG
>JAAVBR010000027.1 GCA_014802705.1 bacterium
CTGAACTCTGCACTCTGAACCCTGAAAACTAAAAAAATCCCCGAATGGGGAAAGCGGATTTTTTGTTTGTTTTTATAGAACAATCTGTATATAATTCGCTTTGTCAGTGGGTGTTCCACTGACGGGGTGTGAGAACCTCTGCCTTAGCGCCGCGCGCCGTCGTGTGTTTACACATTGTGATGCGGTGAAAAATAAAACTCCTGAAACCTCATGAAGAGGGTCAGGAGGGCTGCGAATATATTGAATAAGCACACAATTCTAAGGATTGTTCTCAACCTCCTGACCACCGTTTTTGGTGGTTTTCATTTCGCACGAAATGGGGGAGTAAGAAATGTATCTTTATGTCATCATGGGAATCTTGGGGGTCTTGGTCCCCGCCGGTTGGGCCACGGCCGCGACAACCGGTTCCTGTACGGCAACCGCCTGTACAGGCGTCAGCATGGTTATGCCCAGCACATGTCCCGGCACCTCAACAGCCAAATGCTTTCGTGATTCCAACGGCACCATTATACAATTTGCAGACTGTTCATACGCAACTTGCAGCAGCGGTCTGGTCAAACAAAACGTGCCCATATCCCAAATTACCGAAAATTGTTCCAAGACAACAACAACCATATCAACATGTTGTATTTCGTGTTCCACGTCCACATGCACCAGTGATACAACCTATAGCGCATACGGCAGTGCCTATGAACGCAAGGCCACCCGGTCTTGTAACTGCAGCAGTGGGTGCGTTGCCACCTATACCTATCGCTGTGCCGCCGGATATTACGGATCCCCGGGGGGCAGTGCCTCTGGATGCAGCCGGTGTCCCGACGGCGGCACATCCGCGGTCGGCAGCACATCGGTCACATCCTGTTATATGCCGGCCGGTTCGACATTTTCAGACACCACGGGGAACGGTGACTATACCGACAAATGTTCTTATGTGGATGATGGCAGCACAAGGCCCCCATTACCGCCGTTGCCCGATATAACCGATCCGACGCCGCCAACACCGCCATTACCGCCGTTGCCCGATATAACTCAGTAAAAAACACAGGGGGCGCATCACGCGCCCCCCCTGTGTTTTACCGATCACCGGATTTCTTACTTTTTAATCACAAAGTTGACCAGTTTATTCGGCACCACGATGGTTTTGATAATCGTGGCGTCCGCCGGCAATTTGGCCCCGGCGGCCGCGCGGGCGGCGGCGATAATGTCTGCCTCGGCCGCGGCCACCGGCACGACAAAGTCCGCCGCGCGTTTCCCGTTCACAGACACCACAATCGTCATATCCGATTTGACCAATTTCGCCGCGTCATAGGTCGGCCAGGCGTTATGCACCAACATCTGATCATGGCCCAATTTTTCCCAAATTTCTTCGGTTAAATGGGGCGCAAACGGGTTCAGCACCCGAATCAATGTTTCATACGCCGCCCGCGGCACTTTTTCCCCGCCCAGCGCATTGTTGATATATTCCATCATGGCCGAAATTGCGGTGTTTAAACGCATGCCGTTAATCCGTTCGGTGACATCCGCCACCAATTGATGCGTCAAACGTTCCTGGGTTTCCGTCATGGGATCGTCCGTTACATGATCCGCCATATTTTCCACGCGTTTCAAGAACCGCTGAACACCCGCCAGTGTTCCTTCGGACCAATTGACATTCTGTTCCCACGGCCCCAGGGACAAGATGGTCATCCGGCACGCGTCCGCCCCGGCACGGGCCACCACATCTGACGACGGCACCATATTCCCCAGGGACTTGGACATCTTGCGCCCGTCGGCCGCCATCAACAGGCCACTGCTGGTGCGCTTGGCATAGGGTTCCACCCCCGGCACCAGGCCCAGGTCCGACAACGCCTTGTACCAGAACCGGGAATAGAGCAAATGCCGCGTCGTATGTTCCATCCCCCCGTTATAGTGATCCACCGGCATCCACCGATCCATCTGGGCGCGATCACAGAACGCGTTATCATTCTTTGGATCCAAATAGCGCAGGAAATACCACGACGATCCCGCCCATTGGGGCATGGTGTCTGTTTCCCGACGCGCCGGCGCGCCACAGCATGGGCACGTGGTATTTACCCAATCGGTCGCCCGGGCCAGGGGGCTTTCCCCATCATCGGTCGGCTTGTAATCCGACATGTGCGGTTGCAACAGGGGCAATTGATCATCCGGGACCGGCACCCATCCGCATTTGTCGCAATGGATCAACGGAATCGGTTCCCCCCAATACATTTGGCGCGAAAATCCCCAGTCTTTTAATTTATACTTGGTCGCCGCCCGGGCAAAGCCATGTTCGGCACCATATTGAATCGCGGCGTCAATGGCGTCTGATTTAGCCATCCCGTCCAAGAATCCGGAATTGATATGCGGGCCGTCCCCTTCGAAGACGGCATCCGGCGCGCCCCCGGCCAACACCGGGATAATATCCAACCCGAACTTTTTCGCAAAGTCCCAATCGCGTCCATCATGGGCCGGCACCGCCATAATGGCGCCAAAGCCATAATCCGCCAACACATAATCCGCGATAAAGATCGGAATCTGGGCCCCGTTAAAGGGATTGGTCGCCATTGCGCCATCCAGGCGCACGCCGGTCTTGTCCCGGGTGACGTCGGTGCGTTCGATTTCCGATTTTGCCGCGGCGGCCGCCTGGTATTCCCGCACAGCATCGGCATTTTGAATCCGCCCGTCATCCAACCATTTTTTGACCAGGCTGTGTTCCGGCGCCATCACACAGAACGTCACGCCAAAGATTGTATCGGGCCGCGTCGTGTACACCGTCATCACATCGTCGCCCACGCGGAAATCAACATCCGCCCCACGGGACCGCCCGATCCAGTTGATCTGTTGGGTCTTGACCCGTTCGGGATAATCGACCAAGGCCAAATCGTCGATCAAGCGATCCGCGTATTTGGTGATCGCCAGATTCCACTGTAACTTCATCTTTTTTTCAACCGGCCCGTGACAGCGTTCACAGCATCCGTCTTCCAATTCTTCGTTGGTTAAATTGGTCCGGCAATTGGGGCACCAATTCATGGGTAATTCGGATTTATACGCCAGGCCCGCCCGGAAAAATTGAATAAACATCCATTGGGTCCATTTGATAAATTCCGGGTCCGACGTGGCCAATTTGGCCGCCGGGTCAAAAGACAGACCCATAATGGAAATATCGCGTTCGAAAATTTCAATCAGTTCCGCCACCGATTCCCGCGGATGCTTGCCAATCTTGGTGGCGTATTTTTCGGCCGAAATCCCCATGGAATCATATCCGATCGGAAACAGAACGTCATAGCCCTGTTGACGGCGAAAACGCGCCAAAACATCCATCCCCGTATACGGCAACATATGCCCCACATGCAGGCCCGATCCACTGGGGAACGGGAATTCAATTAAATTATAGAATTTGGGCCGCGCCGCGTCATTGGTCGGGATAAAGGCCCCGGCCGCGTGCCAGCGGGCCTGCCACTTGGATTCACGCGCATGAATTTTCTGGATTGTATCGTCTGCCATGTGTTTGTCCTGTTTTTATCGATTATGTCCTGAATTTTATACGGTGACGCCCTGAAATTCAAGACTTTTATCCATTTCCGCAAAAAAATTCCCGTGGGAACCCACGGGAATAGGGGGGATTGGTAAAAACGGGGGAATTTATTGCCGCTGGCTTTCCAGCGAGCGCCGTTCCACAATTTCCTGTAATCCCCGGCGGCACTTGGTATTGCGCACAATGCAATTGGCCAGGTCCGAGACGGTGTTTATCGCGGCTTCGTCCGTAAAGATATGATTAAACAGACATTCGTATTCCACCGCCGATCCCAACAGATTACCCGTCGCGCGGTCACGCACAATCAACGTGCCCACATTGGCGGTGCCGCGATTGGAAAACGCGGGATTTTTTACAATCTGGCCCGGGCCGGCGTGATAGCGTTGATCCACCGTCATGGTGACCGACCCCACCAATTCAAAATCCTTGAACCAGGGTTCTTTTTCCAGGACGCTTTTGGCCCGCATTTGTGTTTTCTGGGCCTGGGTTTTCATATTGTCGTCCAAAATGGTGTATCCCAAATAAGTGTCGCGATTCCATTCGCGGGAATCAAAGTTGAACATCACCACATTGGCAAACGTGGTGCCCAGCAATTTCTTGGCCTTGTCCACGGTCAGTTCCCCCGACAGAACGGGGCCCTGAATATTCTGAATATGCCCCAATGTTTCCAGCATTTCCGCCGCCGCCGCGGGATCAAATTCCTGCAAGACAAGGGCATGCCGCATCAGCGCATCAAAATCACGTTGCGATAACGAAAGATTACGTACCATAGTCAATCATCCCTGAATTTGTTATTCAGGACAAATTTAATACTTTATTTCTAATTTGTCAATAAAATATTTTTAAAGACAAACTGGGCGGGGGATTTTACCCACAATAATAACTGTCATCGGCGTATGTAAAGGCACCGGTGGCGTCACTGCCCGTCGTACCGGATGGGATATAACACCCGGTCGCCGCCGTTGCGCCGGCCGGTGATGTTCCCGTCACGCCATCCACCGTGGGGCAACGCGTACACGTTGGGACCGTATTTGTGGTGGCCGCACCATAATACCCGGCGGCACATTGATACGACGTACTGGTGGCGACACAACTGCCGTTGGAACAACCACGATTAACCTTTTTCTGATACCCGGTACCTCCACTGGACCAACTGCTGTCACTCATACACGTGGATGATGTACAGCCCCCGCTGCCACTGCCCCCGCTGGTACCAGTATCACATATACATTGTGGTGCAACATCAGGATCCGGACAGGAAGCAAAAATTTGCGTTACCATGCACTGCGGCGGGCTTGTGTGGGTACATACGCACGCTGGCCCAACGGCTGATGCAGTCGAACCTGTGGAGGACATTCCTAAATCCTTCCAAGTGGGACAGTCCCCCACAAATATATCCATGATCACGCACTTGGGGTCTTCAACCGCCGCGGCCGCCGGATTCAAACCGACGTTTGGATTAGGCATAAAAGCGGAGGAAAAATATGCGGAAAACTGGGATTTTTATATTGGGATTATTGTCGTATGCAAACGTCCCTTTGGATTAGGCATAGTGAAATCTGCCCCAACGCCCCGGATTATACCACGTTGCGCGGTTTTGTGCAACACTAAAAAAAAGACCACCCCGGCCTGCGGCCACCCCTCCACCGGAGGGGAACTTGCGGCCTTTTTAAGAACTAAAGAACGGACTAAGTTCTCCTCCTGTGGAGGAGTACCGGCGGAGCCGGGGAGGTGGTCTTTTCCCGAC
>JAAVBR010000028.1 GCA_014802705.1 bacterium
GCAGGTTTTGTTTTGTTATAATAAAAGCCGTCATACGACGGCTTTTATGCGTTTTGCAAAGGGAAAATTAAATGCTGGAACAGATTGAAAAAATAAATTCGTTGGATGAATTACAGGCCCTGTATACGGCCACGTTTGGGAAAAACGGCACCATGACGGCGCGCCTGCGTGATATGAAAAATTTGGATGCGGATGCACGCGCGGCCCTGAATGCCGAAAATGCGACCCTGCGCGACGCGTTTAAAACGCGCCAGGCGGCGTTGGAAAACGCGGCCCTGATGGCGCAATTGTCGGCGGAAAGTGTGGACGTCACCCTGGATCCGATGCCGGCGGCGCGCGGGACCCTGCACCCCATGACGCGCAGTCTGGCCGAAATATCGACGATTTTGCATTCGTTTGGCTATACCCGGATGACCGGGCCCGAAATCGAAGACGATTGGCATAACTTTACGGCCCTGAACACGCCCGATTATCATCCGGCGCGTGATATGCAGGACACGTTCTTTTTGGAAAACGGCAACATCATGCGGACCCAGACGTCGGCCATTCAGATCCGCGCCATGGAAGCGCACGGTGCCCCGATTAAAATATTCGGCATTGGGCCCACATATCGGCGTGAAATGGACGCCACGCACAGCCCCATGTTCGGCCAGATCGAAGGCCTGCATGTGGATAAGAACGTGACGATGCGCGATTTAATCGGCGACGTGCGGGCGTTTTTAATGCGCTTTTTCGAAATCGATGACGTTCAATTGCGGATTCGCCCGTCGTATTTCCCGTTTACCGAACCCAGCATTGAAATCGATATGAAATGGCATGGCGACAAATGGTTGGAAATCATGGGCGCGGGGATGGTGCATCCCAACGTCTTGCGCCATTGTGGCATTGACCCGGATGTGTACCAGGGCTATGCGTTCGGATTTGGGTGGGATCGGTTGGCCATGTTGAAATACGGCCTGGACGATATTCGTAAATTTTATGACGGCGATGTGCGCTGGTTAAAAAACAACGGCAATTAAAGTGGGGGACATAAACGATGAAATGGACATATGATTGGTTACAGGATTATTTGACGACGACGGCGTCCCCGGCCGAAATTGCGGCGACGCTCACCCGCATCGGGCTAGAGGTTGAAGACCTGGACATTTCCCCGGCGCCGCGGGCGGCCCGCATTGTGGAATGTCGTGCGCATGAAAACAGCGATCATTTGCACGTCTTGATGGTGGACGATGGATCTGGCCCCCTGCGCCAGGTGGTCTGTGGCGCGCCGAACGCCCGCGTGGGGTTGGTATCGGCCCTGGCGGTGCCGGGATGCCGCATTGGGGGCGTGGCGATTAAATCGGGGGTGCTGCGTGGGGTTGAATCCCATGGCATGATGTGCAGTGCCCGTGAACTGGGCATTGGGACGGATCACGACGGGATTATCGAATTGCCGGAAAATACGCCCCTGGGGTCGGCGGTGGCCCCGGACGAGGCGATTTTTGACGCGTCCATCACCCCCAATCGGCCCGATTACCTGTCGGTGATGGGGATTGCGCGTGATTTGGCGGCGGCCGGCGTCGGGACGTTTAAAAACGTTGCCGCCCCGCATCAGTTTCAGGTCAAATCCACCCGCACCGTGCGGATTGAAACAGATGCCTGTCCGACATACCGCTTTTGCGAAATTCACGGGATCCAAAATGGCCCCAGTAGCCCCAAGATGGCGCGGCGCCTGGCGGCGATTGGGATCAACCCCAAAAACGTGGCCGTGGATACGACGAATTATATCTGTTATGACATGGCCCAGCCGATGCATTGCTTTGACGCCGATGCGGTGCGGGGCGACATTGTCGTGCGGATGGCGCGCGCCGGCGAAGAATTTACCGATCTGTTCGGGACGGCGCATACGTTGACCGACCAAGACATGGTGATCGCCGACGATGCAGGGATCCTGGCGGTGGCGGGCGTTGTGGGCGGCGCACGCGCGATGACGGGCAATGATACACGCAATATTATCCTGGAAAGTGCCTATTTCGATCCGGTGTCGGTCCGCAAAACGGCCAAGCGGTTGGGTCTGTCCACCGATGCGTCGTACCGTTATGAACGGGGTATTGACCCGACGATTACAGGCGTGGCCCTGGGGCGGGCGGCCGAAATGATTATGGGGGTCGCCGGGGGCGAAATTGTGGGATCGGGCTTTGCGGGCCGTATGATCACCCCCAATGTCAAAATTGATTACCGCCCCACCCTGTTGGCGCAAAAAACCGGCATCGACATGGATCCGGCCACCCAGAAAAAGATTTTAAATGCGCTGGATTTCGTGGTGACCGATGGGGGCGACGTGTGGACAATCTATCCCACGGCGGCGCGCGTGGATGTGCAAATTCCGGAAAACATCGTGGCGGAATTGATTCGCCTGTACGGCTATGACCAGATTGCGTCCATGGCCCCGACGCGATCCATGGGCGTGGATGCGGCGCCGGATTTTGCCTTGGAAACCAAAGAACGCCTGGCGGCGCGCGGCCTGAACGAAATGAAATCCTTTGGATTTGGATCGTCCGTGATGGAACAAATGCTGTCCGACCGGCCGTCGGTCCGGGTGGCCAACCCCATTACGGCGGATTTGGATACGGCCCGAAATGGCCTGTTGGGCAATATGTTGGGGGCGGTCGCGAATAATGAAAAGCGCGGCTATGGGGACCTGAACCTGTTTGAAATGGGAACGGTGTTTGATGGCGATGCGCCCGGCGATCAGCATCAGCAATTGGTCATCATTCGCTGTGGCATGACGGGGCCGCGTCATTGGACGGGCCGCGCGCGCGCGGTGGATGTCTTTGATGTCAAGGCGGACATTCTGGCCCTGATGCGGGGGGCACCCGTCACGGTGACGACGGAAAATCCGCCCCGCTGGGCACACCCGTATCGTTGGGGACGCGTGATGCTGGACGGGCGTGCGGTGGCCGGGTTCGGTCAATTGCACCCGGCGGTGGCGCGTGCGGCGCGGATCAAGACGCCGGTTATGGTCGCCATTATAGATGATACCGATCTGCTGCCGCGTGATGCGCGCTATGCCAAAACGCCGATCACGGAATTTCAGCCCATTACCCGCGATTTCGCCTTTATCACGGATGCGGCGCAACCGGCATCGGATTTGATGGCGGCGGTGCGGGCGGCCGATGATCGGATTACGTCGGCGGTGGTCTTTGACACATTTGACATGGGGGATGGTAAAAAATCCATCGCGATTACGATTACGATCGTCCCGCGGGAAAATATGTCGGATGCCGATTTAATGGCGATTCAAAACACCGTGATCGACCGGGTGGCCCGGGATTGTGGCGCCCAGATCCGCGATAAATAAAAAAACACCGGCATTTGCCGGTGTTTTTTTACGTCGCCGGCAATGGTTACGACGTCTACCTCATATGTCTTGCCTCGGCGGCGCGGACGTCGTCATCAAAATATATTTTGGTGACCTGGGTATGCGGCCGACTGATAAATTTTTTCAGTTCTTGATGCGCCAAACGTGATAATGAAAATATTTCCAGGATTGGTGTTTCGTATTCGGGACAATTGTTATAAAAAGCCACCAATTTATTGATCAATTCCGATGCCGTTTCTGTTCTGGGTTCGACTTGTTGCTTTTTAGCCATATTTTCCTCCATTGCATAAAAAAAGCAGACCGTCACAAAAAGACGGTCGGGGAGTTAGCTAATCATAACATAGAAAAATGACTCCGTCTGCCTTCGGGCGAACCCTGTGGTATAACAGACGGCTCCCCGACCTATAAAGGTCAGGGAAAAATATCCGTGCAAAAATTCTATCGAACCTTTGCACTGTCCATGTTATGGGCTAGCTATAGCCCCGAACCCAATTTTTCCCGATTGGGCTCAATCCCTATTATAACGGATTTTTCCGCGTTTGCAAATGATTCCTGGGGGCCATAGGCCCCTGGAGGGGAATTATTCTAAAAAAACCCCGGGAAACCCCGGGATTTTTTTGATGGATTTCGTGGATTATTTGTTCGGAATAATCTTGATTTCCACGCGACGGTTTTGCGCGCGGCCCGCGGCCGTGGCGTTTGTCGCAATCGGATTGGACGATCCCATCCCCATAATTTCAAAGCGCGATGCCTTGACGCCCTGGCCCTGTAAATACACGGCGACGGCCGTGGCCCGATTCTTGGACAGGGTTTGGTTGTATTCGGCGGTGCCGGTACTGTCGGTATAGCCCAGAACCATCACGGTCGAATTGCTGTATTTATTCAATACCTTGGCCACCGAATTCAAGGTCGCATAGAACGACGCATTGATGTCCGCCGAATCTGTTTTAAAGGTGATATTGCCCGGCATAATCAGGCGAATGTTGTCATCGCTGCGTTCCACGGACACACCGGTCGACGCCAATTCTTGACGTAATTCCGCCTCTTGCACGTCCAGGTAGTAGCCCACGCCACCGCCCACGGCCGCGCCCGCCAGGCCGCCCACCAAGGCGCCCTTGGCACTCTTTTTCGACACCAATGCCCCGGTTGCCGCGCCGGTCGCCGCGCCAATGGCGGTGCCCCAGACAGCCTTGGCCGTTTGGGATTCGCCGGTGTACGGATTGGTGGTGCAGCCAGACGCCATCAACGCCACAACGGCCAAACTGATCGTAATTTTTTTCATAATGTTTTCCCCTTTCTGGATTTAAACCACGTCTATTTTAACGGTTTTCGACGGGGATTTGAATCATTTTTTTATGCCCCCAGTTTGGGATTGCATTCGGTCAATTGTTTGTTATAATGCGGGGCGTATGGGTGTTTAGCTCAGTTGATTAGAGCATCTGCTTTACACGCAGAGGGTCAGGGGTTTGAGTCCCTTAACACCCACCAAAATTAAACCGGCATTTGCCGGTGTTTTTATTGATTCTTGTGCCGGCGAAATTCGTCCAGGGACACCACGCGGCCGTTATCCGGGACGCTGCCCGGTTTTTCATCCAGCGGCAATTCCATATCGTTGCCGGCCGCATCCGCCGTGCGCGGATGGAATGACAACATGAAATCCACCGACGGATCTTTGAATTCCACCAATGCCGAAAACGGCACCCGAATAAAAAACGGCCGCCCGTCAAAGGTCAATTGCACCCCGAATTCCCGATCCGACACGTTCAGGTTATTGTACGAATACTGTAACACAATCGTCATAATATCGGGATAGCGCATGCGCAGAAAATCCGGCAACACGACGCCCGGATCACGGGTCTTGAACGTCATATAAAAATGCGTCCCGTCCCCCAGACCATTAAACTGGGCGTGGATCAGGGCCTCCTTGACCACGGATTTCAGGGCGTTGTCCAATAATTGTTGATAATCAATCTTGCTCATCGTTA
>JAAVBR010000029.1 GCA_014802705.1 bacterium
AACACCGATGCGCATCCGATCAACAACGGAATCAACACCAACGGCAATCCGGCCATAAACATCATCGCCGCCAACACCGCGAAATACAGCGTCGCCGTCCCCAAATCGGGATGGGTTAAAATAACCACAAACGCCCCGGCAAACACCGCCAGATACGGCCACCACGACAACCATTTCAGACGCCATGCCTCGCGATTAAAAAATATATTGGTGCCGAATTTTTCCTGCATCTGGGTGATAAACCACGCGGTCATCATGATAAAACCGGGCTTCATCAAATCCGACGGCATCACCGACGCCACGCCCAGATTCACCCAACGGGCACTGCCCTTGACCGCGGCCGGATGAATCAGCGTCACCCCCAGCAACAACAGACACACCACCACATTGATCCCCGACAAGCCCAAGACCCATTTTTTATTCAGGCAACTGGCCACAAACAGCGTCACCGTCCCCACCAGGTAAAAGGGCAACGCCTTGACAATAAAAAAATGCCACGGTTGCCCGATGCGCTCGGCCGCCACCGACCCCGCCGACACCATGGCCCACATACCGACAAAGATCAACGCCATCAGGCCCCACAACAGCGGCCGATCGATTTCAAAATACCAACTGGTCAGTTTGCTTTCTTCTGTTCTGCGTAACATCTCGGGTTCTATTATATCATATTTTTATCAGGCGAATTTCAACAGCACCAACGCCAACCCCGAAAACAAAATCGACACGATAAAGAACCGTTCCACGATCTTGGATTCCGGCCATCCCAATTCTTCGAAATGGTGATGCAGGGGCGCCCGCCGAAAGATTCGACGGCCCGTCCCAAAAATCCGGCGCGTGATTTTGAAATACATCGTCTGGGTAAAGGATGACAGCAAGATCAACACCATCATCCCGGCGGCCACGCCCATGATAATTTCGGACTTTAACAGCATCGCAACCGTCCCCATAAAGCCCCCCAACGCCAGCGACCCCACATCGCCCATAAAGATCGCCGCCGGCCGCGCATTATACCACAGGAATCCCAACACCGCCCCCACGGCCGCGCCCAACACGGCATACAGGCCGGACGCCCCCGGCAAAAACATCACCGTATCCATAAATCCGATTCGCGTCGCCCCGTACAGCGCCACAATCAACACCATCAACACCGGCATATAGAGTTTGGCCAACAATCCGTCCAACCCGTCCGTAATATTTGTCGCATTGGCCGACCCACAAATCACGAAATAGGCAAAGACATAATACAACGCGCCCAACGGCACAATCAGCCCCGCCCCCAACGCCAACGACAATTCGGGGATATAGGCCGGCATGGTATGGTTGATCAAATACGCCAGGACCAGGACACATACCCCCTCTGCCACCAGGCGGGTCCGCGGGCTCAGACCATTGGCGGCCTTTTTGGATTGGCTGCGCACCTTTTTATAATCATCGATAAATCCGATAAACCCGAACATCACCAACGCCAACAACGCGATCCACCCGGACGCCAGGCCGACCCGCATAAACAACACACTGGCCACCAAAATCGCCCCCAGGATCATGATGCCGCCCATGGTGGGGGTGCCGGCCTTTTGCTGATGCGCGACGGGGGTATTTTCACTGATGGGTTGGCCCTTTTTCTGCAGGCGACGCATGGCGCGGATAAAGCCCGGCATCCCGACCAACATAATCAAAAAGGCGCACGCACACGCGGCCGCCGCCTGCATCCAACCACTGGCGAACCAGGTTAAACCACGATTTAATAAAAATTCAGTCAGCATTATTTTCCCCTTTTACCCATGGAATTTTATCATATTTTTAACGACATTCAAACAGTTCTTGGTCCCCCAAGATCAATGTCCACGCGTCCCCTTTGCCCCACAGCGTGACATCCGTATTGTTCAATGTCCCGTTATACCGCGCGCCCGATGCCGACACCACGCCGTGCAATGTCACCGCATCGCCATTGATATGCGCCATCAGGGTGGCACCATCATCCGCAAACGTCATATCGACCGCATACGGTCCGCATTGGCGTGTCGCGGGGGCGTCATTCGCCTGGTCACAGCCACCCAAAACCACCAATCCCAAAATGAAACCGAAAATTTTCTTCACGGCAAATCCCCTTGTGTTTAATGAATACCCCCGCATTATACCACGCCGCGGGGCATTTCCCCATGAAAAATTCATTAAAATACGCCGCCGATTTTGGCCGTCCCGATGCCCGTATGGGCCACCGGCACCCGATTGGGGGCCTGGCCTTCCTTAAACGCCTCTAAAACAATTATGCCATCGGGGTCATCCTTGGCCGCGGCGCCACTGCGCCGATTGACGCGCACAAATGTCAATCCATCCGGCACGGCAAAGGGCTGATCCGGGGCGTCCGCCAGGGCATTTTTCATAAAGTCCGCAAACACCCGCGCGGCCATATGACTGCCCGCGCCGCGCCCCAGGGGCTTTGGCGTATCAAATCCCAAATACACCCCGGCGATCAAATCCTTGGAAAATCCGACGAACCAAACATCCTTGACTTCGTTGGTGGTGCCGGTCTTGCCCGCGATGGTGTGTCCCCGAACCCGCGCCTGTTTCCCGGTGCCGCGTTCCACCGCGCCCTGTAAAATCGATACCATTTGATACAGACTTTGCGCATCCGACAGGGGCGCCGACGCATCCTGTTCCACCGCCGGCATCATGTCATGCCGCCACGCCACCGGCGCCGCCGCGTCACCCCCGACCAGCCGGCCATAGCGATCTTCGATATAATCAACCAATTTGGATTCAATGGCCCGTCCCCCGTTGATCAGCGCCGAATACCCCAACACCAACCGTTCCAGGGTTGTTTCCCCGGACCCCAGCGCCATGGACAGATTCACATTCTTTAAATCCGCCGGATAGACACCGAAACGTTTGGCTACCTCAATCGCGTTGTCAACGCCGATTTGTTCCACCAAACGCACGGCCGGGACATTGCGCGATGTTTCCAACGAAAACCGCAACGGCACATCGCCTAAGAATTTCTTGTCATAATTTTCGGGACGCCACATGCTGTCATCTTCGCGCCGGCCGACAATCGGCGCATCCAACAGCATTGCCGTCGGCGCCATTCCCCGTTCCAGCGCCGCCAAAAACACAAACGGCTTGATCGTGGATCCGATCTGGCGCATGGCCTGGGTCGCCCGGTTAAAGGGACTTTCGTTAAACGACCGCCCGCCCGCCATCGCGACAATCCGCCCGGTATGGGGATTCATGGCGATAATCGCCCCCTGTAATTTTTCATCCCGCCCGGTGTTATAGGCATCCAGTTCTTTGTTCAGCGCCGCCGACGCCGCGCGTTGGTATTCGGGCACAATCGTCGTCTTGATGTACAGGCCGCCGTTATACAGTGCCTCGCGCCCCAGGGTGTTTAACAATTGGCGCCGGACATCTTCGGCAAAGTATTGAAATTCTTCGGCCATTTGGGCGGTAAAGCCACTGTTGATATTTAATTCTTCGGCCGCCGCCGCGTCGGCCGCATCTTGGGTGATAAATCCCTCGGCCACCATGCGGCGCAGGACATAGTTCCGCCGTTCCACCGCCCGATCGCGGTTATTCGGCGCCTTGGGCAGGGATGCCAAAAACGCACATTCCGCCAAGGTCAGTTCCGACACCGGTTTGTTAAAATACATCAGCGCCGCCGACCCCACGCCATACGCCCGCGCGCCCAAAAAGATCTGATTTAAATACAGGGTTAAAATATGTTGCTTGGAAAACGTCCGTTCCAGACGCAGGGCCAGTATCGCCTCTTTCACCTTGCGCGATAATGTCCGTTCCGGGGTCAGAAAGAAATTCTTGGCCACCTGTTGCGTGATGGTGGACGCCCCGGAAAATCCCACACGAAATCCCATTAAACGCAGCACATTGCCCATCGTCGCGCGGGCAATTCCCTGGACATCAATCCCCGGATGGGTCCAGAAATTCTGGTCTTCGGCCGCGACAAAGGCATTGACCAATTGCACCGGCATATCGGCATAATCGATAAAGACCCGACGTTCTTCGGCATATTCAATCAGCAACGATCCGTCCGACGCATACAAACGCGTCGCCACCGGCGGGGCATACGTCGCCAATTTCTTGTAATCCGGCAAATCATTGCCATAAATCAAAATCAACGCGGCCGCCACCCCCACCAGCACGACCAGCGCCCAGAAAATTGTATTGATAAAAATGCGCAACGCTTTTTTTATTTTCATATCGGCCCCAGGATAAGACAAATATTTTCCAAACGCAAGGGGGGCAACCCGATTTATTTACTGCGGATTGCCTTCCACCAACTTTTGGCGGTATCACGGGCATTCTTGCCCAGTTTTTTGATTGTGTCTTCAAATTGTTTGCCCATGGCGCCGTCCACACTGCCCCCGATGGCGCGGGCGGTTTCATCCGCCTTGTTCGCCAGATGCGCAATCAGCAGCCCCGTAATCAGCGCGATGATCAATCCATCCGACGTCAAACTGACGCTGCCCATCGGATCAATCCGCACCACACCGCCCAGCAACGCCGCACACACCGCCACCACAATGGACAGCGACACATAATAAATCGCCGCATTGACCAGGCGCATGATCTGGGTATCCAGATTTTCGGTCTTGAACATCCCCGCAAACCCGTTATAGATCGCCCCGGCAATGCCCTTGTACGATGTTTGGGGCATCCCCTCGGCAATGGCGGTAAAGGGTAACATTAAAATGCCCAAGAATAAATCCGCAATCACCCCCAACGCCATCAGCGCGAATTTCCAAATATCATAGACAAAGACCACCACCGCGGCGAACCCCACGACAAAGGATACGGGGCTGTGCCCGATGCCGGCCCGCATCCATTGCCATCCGGCGCCGGCCGCCGCGTAAAAGAACCCCGACAACCGCGTCGGCAAACAGATTAAATCCGCCGCGCCCGTGGCGGTCATCTGGACATGCGCGGGGAAATTTTGCGCGACATAGTTATGAATCGCCGCACAGGTATCGGGCACCGTCACCCCGGCGACCGACCCCACCGCCCCCAAAATCAAATCGGATAAATATACCCCGATTTGCACCACCGGCCCCAGAATCCACAGAAAAATCTGGGCCGGGCCCTGTTCAATAATCAAAATCCAGACCGTGATGATCAGGCCTTTTTTGACCAGATCTTCGGCCAATTTTTTGACGTCTTGGCCCTCTTTCATCATCTGGTATGCCTCAAACATAATCCAGAAAGCATAGGCGATGATCAGAAAAATCGTCACAAACCGAACCAGGGACCGATCCAAGACATCGCCCACGCGGCTCAATCCCCCCATAAAGGCCAGGGCCACCTTGGCCTCGACCGGGACATAATCGGGCGCGACCATTTGCGCCGAAATCCCCCGGCCAAAGGCATCGATATCCCCGGCCAATGCGGATACAAACGTGTCGCGATTGTGTGGCGTGGCCCACGTGCCAAAATCATCCACGTCGCCCGACGTCGCGGCAAATCCCCCGCCGCACATCACCAGCCCCAGCATCACCACCGACATCAGGCGTCCGATCCATTTCATCATTTGTCACCCCCGGCGGCCCGTGTGATGGCGCCCGCCAATTGTTTGGGAATATCCCAGATCCGTTTGCCCAGATCCTTGACCCAGGTGCCGAAATCAAACGCCTCGGATCCGCCGGCGCCCAGGATGCCGTCAATCTTTTTATCCACGATGAAATAATACAGCGCGAACAGCCCGATCATAATCATCAAAAATTCCCATCCCGCCCCCAGAAAGTCAAAGGCGCCCGGATGCATACGTTCGGCGGCCGCACGCCCGGCGGTAAAGCAATCCCGGAACCGGTCGGCATCCATGACGCCGTTTTCCAACGAAACGTGTTCGCACGTGGCAAAGACGTCCATCACCGATTGCGTCGCCGCATCGCCGGCCGTCGCCTGCGTCCCCATCAGGGGCGGCAAAATCGCACTGTACCCATCCACCGGCCCGGGCATCGTCGCATCCGCCGTGTATGCGATGGTCGCATAGATAATCAATATCTTTAACGTAATGGCGACAATCCGCACGGCGGATTGGATCAACATATCAATCGCGTTTTTCGTCACATCTTTGACCAGGGGCCACGTCCCTTCGAACGCGTACGCCGCCAGCAACAGCGGCAAAAAGATAATCAAAAACACCAATTTGAACACCACGGATAAAATCTGGAAAAACAGATCAAACCCGATCACCAGGAACAAAATCACCAACCCCAATCCGACCAGCCACGTGATCGCGCCGCCACCCAGCCCCAGCCACGCGTAATTCATCATGGCAAAGCCGCCGCCCGCGCCGGCCAACATCACCGCATTCAAATTCCCCACCACGCACATAAAGGGCTGCATCACCGGGCTCAACACATCGCCGGCGACGGCCACGCCCCCGGTGCACTGGGCCGCATCCGCCACACCGGTCGCCGCCATGGCCAACTCCGACCCCACCAACAACACGGGCGTCACGGTGATATTCGTCACCACACGCATGGCCTCGCGTCCGCCCATGCCGATGGCCCCCAGGGCCACGCCCACCATCAAAATGCGCGCCCCCAATTTCCACACCTTGTCAAACCAGGGGGCAAAATCAATCTTGCGTTCTTTGTTGTCGGCGTCTGTCGCCGCCGCGTTGGACGCATCATACAGGTATTTCGCCGTATAAATAAACAGCCATATCCCAAACCCGATCGCCAACAGGATCCACAAATGCCCGACCATCACGTCCCAGAACATTTCGGCGGCCGTCCCGATGGCGGCAAACAATTTCTGGATATACCCGCACATAAAGCATCCGTTTGCCGTCGCAATGTCGCCGTTTTGCACCCCAATGGCATTTAAAAAGGACGACATGCTGGTGTACGTCAAACTGGCCCCGCCGATCGACGACGACAGGTACCAAATCCCCAGCCCCAGGGCAATTCCGCCCATCAGCCAGCGCACCGCAATCATGATCAGTTTTGCCTTCAACATTTATTTCCCATCGGCCTTTTTGTTGTCTTTGGCATCGTCTTTTTTCTCTTCCCCGCCGTTGGCGATGGCCTTGACCGTGCGGCCCGCCAACCCCGCCAGGGATTTCGTCAGCCCCATCGCACTGTCCGCGACCGCGTCGCCAATCTTGGTTTCCGGGGCCACGCCGAACGTGTCGGTCACCATCTTGGTGACTTGCGGCGCCAGGCCCGATATAAAGTTCACGACATAGACCAACACCACCGCCCCCATCAAGCCTGTCACGGCCACATTACCGTCCGACAAATCCCCGGCAAAGACATCGCCCGACATAATCTGGTACGTCAAATCGGTGCCGGACATATTGTCCCCGCCAAAGAATTTGGCAATCAGCATCATGGACACCGCATACGTCAACACCGCCGACGCCAACCCGATAATCGCATTGATGACCTTTTTAAATTGATCAACCCCCACCGTTTTCCCCAGGCCTGTCATCCATTTGGGCGCGCCCGAATCCCGAAACGCGAACAGCACCAACGACAACGGAAAGAAAAACGCAAAATACGTCATCGCCACAATAACATCGGCGAAATAAAAACAAAACCGCACGAATAATTTAAAGAACCCATAGACCAAATACAGCCCCATCAAGAACATAATCACGTGCCGGATCAACGCCCCCACCCCCAGCAACGCGTCCCACGAAAACGCCCGATCCATCACCGCGATGCCCAATTTGATATAGGCCTGGAACTGGGTGATGGTGGTCTTCATCAATTGAATAATGGTGTTGCGCAATTGGGGCCGGAAAAATCCGGTGTTAGCCATGCGTTCGGGTTGATAATCCACGCGGGCATCGACCGCCGCATTATCCATGCGAATCACACTCTGTGAATACAGGACCGCCATTTCGGCCACCGGTTCAAACGTGATCGTCGTCACAAATCGCGGGACATACACCCCCATCGATAAAAACGTCAACGCGAACAGGGCACTGGCAATCATGGGTTGAACCGATTTGGCCAACCACGGATCCGACATATTTGATTTCAAATTCTGCCACACGGCATTGATGACAAAGAACGCAAACAACACGCAAAATATGACGATGCACCCCGTGACAAACGGGCGGTATGCTGCGGCGGCCGCATCGCTGATGACGCCGAATAATCGGTCAAACACCGGACAGCCCCAGCACTGAACCGCGTCGCCGACCAAAGTGTTCATCCATTCGTTCATTTCTTTTTAATCCATCCCATGGCGGTGCCGACGCGTTTGCCCCAATCCCGCGCATTTTTCCAGACGGCCGTCGCATCCCCGCGGACGCTGTTATACAACGCATCGGCGCCGGGCGCGTATTTGTTCAATTGGGCGCGCGTGCGGTTAAAGATCTGGGCCATCAGATAAAACGTCAAAATCGACGACAGCCATAAAATCGAATGGGCCCCAAATCCCCCCGCCGACGTGGTGGCCACGGGCATATTGGTCACCGCGGTGCCACCCGCCGCCGTAACAAAGATCGACGAATGCCACCCGAACAGGGCGCGGACCACCGCCACATTGATACACAAAATAAACGCGCACGCAATCATGGTGATAATCAGTTTTTGTAACGCCTGGACCATCCCGGAAAAGGCCGGCCAAATATCAAACCATTTTTCGGTGTTTTTGGTCCCCGTCACCCACATCAAGACCTGGAACGGGTACAGGATCAATGCCATCCCGAAATTAAAGATGCCCTGGATGATCAACATCGCCATAAACAGATTACACCCGAAAAACGCCGTAATCAGCATAATCCCCGTCACAATATTTAAAAAATCTTCGCCCCCATGCGGGATCAAGGTCACCAGCCCCCCCAACCCCCGATTGATAAAATCAAAACCCTGTTTAATCACCTGGTTATTGGCATGGGATAAATCCGCCACCGGCTGGATCAAGAACCGGCACCCCGCCTCCGAAATCCATCCCGCGTCGGCGACGGACGCGGGACACGCCATTTGGGGCGCGCGTTCGCCGGGGGTGGCCACCGCCCGACTGACCGCATCGGTATAAACCGCCCCCACCTGGAAAAAGGGATTGACCAACCATTGGGTCACAAAGGTCGGCCTGATCTGTAACAAAATTGTGGCGGCGATAATCGCGCGCAGCGCCGGTCGAAACAGATTTTGCGCAATGCTTTCCCCGGTGGCGGACCCATCCCACATTTCGCCCCCGCCGCTGAATCCCAGAAACGCCAACCAATTTTTGGGAATGTATAATTTAATCAAATACAATCCCATGGTAAATCCCAAAAATCCCCACACCAAAATATAAATAATCCCGTCGCCCCGCCCCACAAAGAAATCATACGCCCCGGACGCCACCGTCATCAACGTATCCAAGACCAACGGCACAAAGGGCGCCAAATTCAAATGGTCCACAATGTCCCACGCGGCATGGGCCGGGGACACCATCCCCACCCCTAAAAACACCAGGGCCGCATATCGGCAAAGACGCGATAAAATCGGGTTCATTCTCTCTTTATTTATATTCTTGATTTCAATTATATCACATTTGGGATAAAATATGGTATAGTTAAAAAGATGAGAGGGATAAAAAAATTCTGGATTGCCTTGGTGGCCTTGCTGCCGACCGCCGCACTGGGTGCGGCGCCGTTTGTCGTGGCGGGCCTGGCGGGGCTGGGGGTCATCGCCGGATTTTCCATTTATCGATCCAACGCGCCGGTGGATATGGCGGGGGCGCTGGACTTTTTCTCGACATGTTGGACATGCCAATTGTTTTCCGACGTCATGATGACCATGTCGGATATTTTGCCAAACGTCTATCACAGTGTGGGGCATGTGATTATTCCCTTTGCAGTGGCCCTGACCGCGATATGGTTTGTCTGGCAATTGGTGTCGGGGTACCTGAACGCGACGGTGGAAAACCCGTGGACCATCACATCCAATTTTGCGCGCCATTTGATTAAACTGACCTTTGTGATTTCCCTGTTGGCGGTGCCTTTGCCGCGCATGATCACGTCGGCGGCGATCGAACCCATCTTTAACATCGGATTGTCCCTGAACCGGGCGGTGGGCGATGATCAGCGTTTTGCCGAATGTGTGGTGGCGGCGGCCGTGGCCGATCCGTCGGCGGCATCGAACGCGGCGGCCGAACGCGGGGCCTATTCCCTGCGCCTGCGACACAATCTGGCGTGCGAGATTGCCGGCATCCACCAAATGACAGGCCTGGGGATGACGACGGGGTGGACATTGTTAAACATGGCCTTTGACCAGAAATATATGCATAAAATCATGTGGAATCTGCCGATTTTCCCGAACCTGCCGATTCTGTTTGGGGGCCTGCTGATTTTGGTACTGTTCTTTTTCGCGCTGCTGCCGATTCCGTTGTATTTTCTGGATATCTTTGTGACATTGACGATGGATTTAATCATGCTGCCGCTGTTTTTATTGGGCTGGCTGTTTTCAGGATGGAAATTGATCCCGGGCGGCGGGGGCAAATCCATCCTGGACATCATCAATGACACGGTCAAATCCACGGTGGGCATCGCCCTGGTGGGGGTATTTTTGACCTTTGCGATTATGTTTTTGAACGCGGTCTTTGGCCATTGGCAGGGGGCCGCCGCCCTGGCCACCGCCATGGCCCAGAATGATCCCACGATTTTAATGGACGGATTGATGCTGCATAACGACAGTTTGATCACCATCATCCTGATGGGCCTGTTTATCGCGATGTTTATGAATATGATCCCGAAACTGGTCAACATGCTGTTCAAGATCGATATTTCCCAAAAAACCTTTGACGCGGCCAAGAAACACCTGGAAACCATCTGGGCAAACGCCAAAAAATGGTACGCCGCCATAAAAAAATAAAAAATCAAGTCCTTTATTTAACATCGCCCCCTTTTTTATGGCCCCCGATTCTGATATAATTCACATCGATGAAGACGTTTCCGATTCTTTATTGGCCGCGCAAGACCTATAATGATAACGACTATCAGTTATCACGTCGGGCCATCTGTACGGCGACCGGCGTCATGCCGGACGTGATTACGGACGATCTGGATCTGGCGGGGATATTTGCCCAGACGCCGGGCGCGGTGGTCTATTACCCGGTTTTTTGCGAATCGACGGGCTGGTGGGGCGAACTGTTGGGATCAAATGCCACGGTGACCGATAAATTGATCGTGTCCCCCGAATGTCAATTGATGGTGATTACCGCAGACACGCGCGCACACAACCGTGGGGGCAACCAATTGCTGGCGGCGGAAATTCACCCGGCCAGCGGATTTTTCAAGAAAATGAGTTCCAGCATCGCCACCGTATCCGACATGTTGGCGACGGACACAGGCACGATTTTGGCCCTGTTTTCGGGGCGCAACCCGTCCCAGTTTATCCGAATTTTGGAATCGACGGGGAATTCTTACTTGGGCTGTATCGGCCGATATTGATGCTAAACGGGGGCAACGCCCCTTTAATAATGCTTGCTTTCCTGAAAATCGGCTGTATAATTATCTGGCTAAAATTCTAAACGAAAAGGGTTATATTATGAAAAAAGGTATTCATCCCGCATACAATCCGATCAAGGTCACACGGACCGACGGGACGGTTATTACAATCTATTCTTCGTCCGACAAAGACTTGGTCTTGTCCACGGACAACTTGAATCATTCCGCCTGGACCGGCCAGCGTAATAACGCCAGCGACAAGGGTCAGCGCGCCGCCGAATTTAAGAGCAAATTTGCCGGCTTTAAATTCTAAACGATTGATCCGACGCGGGGGGAACAGCATATGGAATTGTTGATCAAGGGTTCAACGGAATTAAATAAAATGTTCGCCGCGCTGCAACGCACGGCGTCCGGCCTGCGCCGCGACTTTGGCGAGGTGGAAAACCTGCAACAATCCCTGCGCGGGGCCCGTGACTTTGTGGCCAAGGCCGCCGCCCGCATCGAAGAAAGCATTTTAACCGATTTATTGTTGGTGCGACCGAACGCGGGCCTGTTGACGCCAAACGTATCACGGATGGGCGACGGCCGCGATGAATTTGTTCTGTCCCTGTCGGGGGCGGCGAATTTTGTGCGCGCCAATCCGCATTTTGCGATTTCCCTGGCCCTGCGATCAAACGACGAAACAAAAATCGCCCTGGTCTATTCCCCGATTGATGAACGTTTATTTTATGCCGAGGCAGATAACGGCGCCTACGCCTTCTCCGCGTTTCATTCGGCGCGCCTGCGGGTATCCAACCTGTCCAATCCGGCGGATTTGACCATTGCCTATAACACGGACCATGTCCCCGCGATTCCCGGCGCCGTGCGCCAAACGGGATGCCCGGCCCTGGATTTGGCCTGGGTGGCGGCGGGACGTTTTGACGCATTTGTGTCCGCGCCCCTGGATTATGCCGAAATTGCGGCGGGCGAATTGTTGGTGCGCGAATCGGGCGGCACCGTGACCATGGGGGCGGATTTAATCGCCACCAATGGCCAGGTTCAGTTATAAAAAACGCCGATATCGGCGTTTCTTTATCCCAAAAACAACAGGATTTTTATCATGATAACGGCAACACTCCCCACATCGAAACAGGTTTTGGGCTATTGCGCCCTGGGGGTCTTACGAAAATATGGCTTTGCGGCCGGTCTGTCGGATTTGGCGGTGCTGTTGGGGGGCACATTGGGCAATGCCGATGATCAAACCCCGGATGGGCGCCGGGCGGGATACACATGGACATCATCCCGCGATAACGAACTGGCGATTGAATGTGTGGGCCCGCGCGGCACAATGGTTCCTTATTACCCCTGTAAACGTGATTTTTCGGTGCGGCCTGTGTTGCCCGCCTTGACGACGGAACAAATTTTGCCGACATGTCCCCGAAACAAGGTTGGCAACATCACCCAATTTCAATGGGGCGAATACCCCCAGACCGATTGCACCGACATCCTGGGGGCGGACGCCAACCGGGCCACGCCAACCGGCCAATTCTATACATTTGATCAGAACAATCCCCTGGATTGCGACAATCCGTTCCATCCCC
>JAAVBR010000030.1 GCA_014802705.1 bacterium
AATTGGCGGATTTTTTAGAACCTTGATTGTTGGACAAATTTGGTTTGGTGTATATACATATTTTTCATCTGTCGCGGCCCATCAGAATTGAACGGAAAACGCCACGGCCGCCTTCCAATTATCATCATGCGCGCCGACCGTATTATCCCCGCCGAATGCGTTCAGGTGATATTTCACATACGGGTGCACCGACGCGGTCGGCGACATATTATATACCACCCCCAGTGTCACGGCGGGCTTGTAAATCGTTTCGGGCCGATTGATTTGCACCATATCAAACGCGGCGGCGCCCTTGATCGCCCAGGCGGCGTCCACATACTGCATCAATTCCCCGGTCAAGTTGATGTTCCAGAAATTGCCCGCATCCGCCCAGACGTATTGGCCGGCGGCCTTGAACGCCCATTGGAACCCATCCCCCACAATGCCATGAATCCGCGCGGCCATGTCCACATTGTTCTGCCCCAATCGATCATGCGTCGCGGCGTTTTTGGTCCACGCCAATCCATAATCGGCAAATACATCCCATTTAAACGCCCGCGCCCGCAGGATTTTCCATTTAATCCCCACCTGGGCATCCGCGTAATCATTATCGGTGCTGAACGACAAACTGGCCCGATCGATAAAGGTATAGGATAAATCCAGCGCCAATTCATGGATGCGCCCTGCCCCAAAATCATTGCGATGGGTGCCGCGGCGATTTTCCCCGGTCACCAAGGCCGCGCCAAAGCCAGCGGCAAATTCCCCCTGGGTGGACACACGACTGACGTCCAGGCGATCGGCCCACGCCGCACCGCCCATCCCCAGCCCCAAAATAAGGATAACGTATCTTGGTATCATCCCATCATTGTGCCATGGTGCCCCACCCCACGCCATAGGCAACAAATCCAGGACAACGTTGTATGTTTTTAATTATTTGATATAACAATTCCCTGAATAGTGAAAAGTCCCCAACGCATCTTTCAATTCGACGGCGGGCGACAGATAACATTCCGACAGACTGGGGGATCCCGCGGCCGCAGTGACACCATTTTCGGGACATGGCGTGCAACGTCCACCCGGATCTGTGGGCGTACGATATGTATTTTTAGGACACGGCTGACATGTTTTTATCGTATCGCCGGCGGCATAATGCCCCGCCCCACAGTCGGGACAAAATGTGTAAACCAGGGCGCTGGTTGTCGGATCAACATATACACGTCCATTTAAACAGGGGGATAATTCGTCATACAGTCGCTTTTGGATGTCAGGCGTACCAAAGACCTTGGTAAAATAAGCCCGATATTCCCCCAATGGGGTTGTAGAGGCCAACAGCCAATTGTTCAGCGCATCCACAAAAAGTTCCTGGGAATACAGGGGCGACGCCACAGGTTGCATAATAGATTGCTTGCACAAAGGCCCCCAAAAATTATTGTTGAACAATTCGCACGTTTCCGAATTCGGCAACGCCCCTTCGTCTATGGCATACACTGGCATGATGCCCCCGCACAGTAATCCCACGATAAACAGCGATATTTTCCAAGTCATTCGGCAATCCCCCCTATCAGAAAACGTTCCTTTGGATTAGGCATAGATCGAATATTGACTTTGCCCAGAAAACCGCTTACAATGACGTAAAAATTATGCCTAATCCAAAGGAACGTTTGGATTAGGCAGTCTTTTTTGGCTATTTTTCCCGGAAATCCAATAAAAAATGGTATTTTCTTCCTTTTCAACGTTGAATATGATAATATATTCCCAATCGGATGGATTTATAGGAGGGATTTCGCATGTTGCCCCAAACATTGGTGGGATTTTATTTATCGGTTTTTGCGGCGCATCGGGCGGGCATTATTGCCTATTACATCACGCGGGCGATTTATGAAACAACAACGTATATCTTGCCGGCATTCTTGGCAAAATTTGTCGTCGGGGCATTGGAATCCAAACCGTTGGGGGAATTGGTGCTGGCGGATGTGATGACGCCGCTGTCCCTGATGGCGGGCTGGATTATCCTGTATATCATCACGGATATTATGAATCATTTAACCGAAGCCCTGGTATACCCCCGCAGTAAAAAAACCGCCCACGTTAAGATGTATCAATATTTGATTGATAAATCGATGGCGTTTTATAAAAACCATTCCGCCGGATACCTGCAGGAACAGGCCAAATACGTCATCAACGGCACATGGAAACTGATTTATCGGTATCCCATCCGGGCCCTGGCCATTGTGATGGGCATCTTGATGAATTTCGGCATGTTGTTCCGCCTGGATTGGATATTCGGGACGATTATTGCGGCGGCGTTGATGCTGCGCATCCTGCACGGGGTGCGGCGCATGCGGGGATTGGCCACGTCTTATACCAATGTATCCCGCCAGGCTGCCATCGTCGCATCCCGCAATATTGACATCCTGTCAAACTTTCTGAATTTGAAAATCTTTGGCAATCGGGAATGCGATCAAAAATACATTGGCGACTATTTTGATCCCTGGGTCCAGGCCAAGACGCATTCCCTGTACCAACAACTGCATTTCTTTATGCTGCCGATGACGGTGGAATATGTCGCCCTGATTTTAATCATCTTTTTGATGGCGCATTTCTATATTTCGGGTCAAATGACGTTGGCCGATGTGGCCTTCGGGATCAGTGCGTTCTTTTCCGTGCGGTCATGTATTGTGAACCTGATTTGGGATTTGCCGGACTTTATGGACGATTATTTTTCCGCGGACCAGGCGTACAAGAATCTGACCCACACGTCCCCGAAACTGTGCAACGTGCAAAGTGGCCGGCAAACATGCACCTATAACAGCCAGATTGCCTTTAACAACGTGTCGTTCAAGTATGATGACGAATGGGTCCTGCGCGACATCAATTTGTGCATTAAAAAGGGCGAAAGAATCGGCATTGTCGGCCCGTCGGGTTCGGGCAAGACGACGTTGGTGAATTTGCTGATGCACCTGTATGACGTGACGGACGGAAACATTGAAATCGACGGCACGGACATTCGGCGGTTTTCACAAAGTTCCCTCAAGAAAATCATATCCTTTGTCCCCCAGGAATCCATCCTGTTTAACCGGACGTTGGCGGACAACATATCGTACGGCATTGGTCCGGTCAGTCGTGCCGCCATTGTGCGTGCGGCCCGCGCCGCCCAGGCCCACGACTTTATCATGCGAACCGAACACGGATATGACACGGTTGTGGGGGATCGCGGGGTCAAACTGTCCGGTGGCCAGCGCCAGCGGATCACCATCGCCCACGCGATCTTGAAAAATTCCCCCATCCTGTTGCTGGACGAGGCCACATCCGCCCTGGATTCGGAAACCGAAGACAAGATTCAACAATCCCTGGCCGGATTGATGCAGAACCGCACAACCATCGCGATTGCACATAGACTCTCCACCCTGCAACAGATGGATCGGATTATCGTCATGGACCAGGGCCGCATCGTAGAGGTTGGCACCCACGACGATCTGTTGGCGCGGCGCGGATTGTATCACAGCCTGTGGTCGCGGCAATACAGTGGATTTATGTAAAATATTCTTGTTGGCGGGGGATGGATTATTTGCCATAATGCCGGCATCATGAAACGAAAAAGAAAATTCAAATTATGTTCACGGCGGGGACTGATCCGGCTGTTGATGGCGTTCTGTCTGGCGGGCGCGGCCGGGGTGATTTATGTTTTTGGGATCGCGTCGCCGATTCGGGAAACGACCAGCCTGCGCGTGGATGACGGGGCGTCGGTGTCATCGGTGGCGGCGCGTCTGCGGGCGGGCGATTTGATCACATCGGTGGACACGTTCAAGATGGCGGTGCGCCTGCACGGGGGACGGGTGCAAAGCGGCCTGTATGATCTGCCCGCGGGGGCCAGTGTTTGGCGCATCGCCCGCATGTTGGCCCGCGGTCGCGTGGCCACCACCACCATTGTGATTCCAGAGGGTTTAACCATCCGCCAGATTAAACAGCAACTGTTACAAAGCGCCGCGTTAAACGGCCCGGTCGATTGTGACGCGCCGGACCGGGCGGTCTGTCACCTGCGCGATGGGGACGTGTTTCCCGATACATATCGCGTGGCGCGCGGGACGAATCGATTGGCGGTGCTGGAATTGGCGCGCCAAAAAATGGCCCAGATCCAAGAAAATTGGCAAAACGCCGGGGCGCGTGCGCCGGCGCCGCTGACCACGTGGAACGATGTGGTGACATTGGCGTCCATCGTGCAAAAGGAAACGCCCCGCGTCGCCGAAATGCCCATCGTCGCCAGTGTGTATTTAAACCGCCTGCGCCAGAAAATGCGGTTGCAGGCTGACCCGACGGTCGTTTATGCCGTGACAGGCGGCCTGGGGGATATGCAGGGCCGGCCCCTGTTGCGCGGGCATGTCAAAACCAAAAACCCGTATAACACATATGTAAATCACGGTCTGCCGCCGGCGCCGATTGCGAACGTGGGGCGCGCGGCATTGACCGCGGTGTTGAATCCGGCGGATACAAACTATCTGTTTTTTGTGGCCGACGGCGCGGGGGGCCATCGCTTTGCCCGCACGTACGAAGAACACCGGCGCAACCATGCCGATTGGCGCGCCATAAAAAAGTTCCAAAATAAAAAATAATAAACCGCCCCCGCGGGGGCAGCGTCTACGTCACAGGATTGTAATTCCCATTCCATCGCGCTGGTGCGCGCTGTAATGGGCCCCTTTCCGCCCGTAAGGCTCAAACAGCGCATTCGCTTGTTTTCGCCAACTATCGCGTCGAACCAACGGTTCTCATCCGTTACCCAATCCAAAAATGAAAACCGCCACAGGGGCGGTTTAAATTTTTGGTCGGAGTAACAGGATTCGAACCTACGACCTCTGCGACCCGAACGCAGCGCTCTACCAGACTGAGCTATACTCCGAGAACTCTCTTCGGCGCGTATTATGCAGCCTTTTTAGGAAAAATGCAATCTTTTTTTATTATTTATTTCAACTTGTAATTCTGACCCCATGCCCCATATTTAAAGTATAGCAAGGAAAGGAAAAAATATGTTTGCAACACGGTTTTTAAAAAAACTGAAATTCGACAGTTACCGGGACTATATCGAAAATGGTCGGCCCATTGTCCCCGATAACTTTAACTTTGCCTATGACGTGATTGACGTCATGGCCACCGAAACCCCGGACCAGCCCGCCATTTTATGGACCAACGACGCGGGCGAAAAACGCACCTTTACATTTCGCGATTTGTCCGAATTGTCCAACGCCGCGGCAAATTTCTTGACCGCCCGCGGCATCCGCCAGGGTGACACGGTGCTGTTATTCCTGCGCCGGCGATGGGAATATTGGGTCTTGATGATGGCGATGCATAAATTGGGCGTCATTCCCATTCCGTCCACCAATCAATTAAAGGCCCACGATATCGAATACCGGATCCA
This sequence comes from bacterium, assembly GCA_014802705.1. Taxonomy (GTDB): domain Bacteria; phylum Pseudomonadota; class Alphaproteobacteria; order Rs-D84; family Rs-D84; genus Enterousia. Next base: position 5,390 of record JAAVBR010000030.1, read on the forward strand.
GACCGCCGATGTCAAAACCATCATTGCCTTTGACGACGGCTATATCCTGGACGAAATTAAACAGGCCGCCGGCCCCGACATTCAATTGATCACGACCGACGATATGAACGCGGCCCTGGAAAAATTTCCCCGGACCATGACCCGTGTACCGACCCAGAACAACGACACCATGGTCCTGTATTTTACCAGTGGCACGACCGACATGCCCAAAATGGTGGCGCATAACTTTACCTATCCCCTGGGGCACATCAACACCGCCGTTTTTTGGCAGCGTTTAACCGATGGCGATTTGCACTTTACATTATCGGAATCAGGATGGGCCAAATGTTCGTGGGGTAAAATGTACGGGCAATGGATGGCGGGCGCCACCGTGTTCATCTATGATTTCGCAGGGAAATTTCCGGCGTTTGATTTGCTGCGCGTGTTGTCCGAAAATCGGGTCACGTCGTTCTGCGCGCCGCCGACGGTGTATAAAATGCTGATCCGCGAAAATATGTCCACCCATGATCTAAGCGCCATTAAAAAGGCCGATGTCGCGGGCGAGGCCTTGAACCCAGAGGTCTATGATCGCTTTTTCAAACTGACGGGGGTGAAATTACGCGAAGGATTCGGGCAAACGGAAACATGCGTCATGCTGTTTAACAACGAATGGATCGAACCCAAACCGGGCAGCATGGGTATGCCCGCCGCCGGATGGGATGTTCAGTTGTTGGATGAACGCGGTCGCCCCGTCGCAGACGGCGATGTCGGCGAAATCTGTGTCAAATTGGATGCCGGCAAACCGGTGGGCTTATTTGAAAAATACCATAAAAATGACAAAAAGACCGCGCACGCCTATCGCGACGGATATTATCACACGGGGGACGTGGCCTATCGCGATGCGGACGGCTATTTCTGGTTTGTCGGCCGCAACGACGATTTGATTAAAAGTTCCGGTTATCGCATCAGCCCGTTTGAGGTGGAAAGTGTCCTGTTGGAACATCCGGCCGTGCGCGAAGTGGCCGTCACCGGCATTCCGGATCCGACGCGCGGCATGGCGGTCAAGGCGACGATTGTCTTGAATAAATATTTCCAACCGACCGATGCCTTGGTCCGGCAATTGCAAGACCACGTGAAACAACGCACCGCGCCGTACAAATACCCGCGCGTGATTGAATTTGTGGAAACATTGCCCATGACGATCAGTGGTAAAATCAAACGCGCCCTGATCCGCAAAATCGACAGCGCGAAATCCACCATCGAAGAGGCCAAGACAACCATCATCGACACGACCAAAAGCGCCATCGGCCGGGTAACAGGGGATAAATAAAGTCCCCTGCCCCGGCGTGGGCATACCGAAAAAAATCCCCCACTGGGTGGGGGATTTTTATATTCCTATACTATCTGTTTTCCACAACCAGAATATAAAAAAATACAAATTGATTTCTAGGCATTTGTTCATTAAGATATGATGGCAATAATTAAACGGACTTTGATATGAGAAAGTTTTTAATCGTTTCAATGTTATTTAGTTTGTCGGCATGCGGAACCATTGGAATTGGCAGTAACCATGAAACCAGACTTTATAATAGATCTAATGACACAATCATAGTAGAGGCAGACAGTGGCCTGTACAAGATAAAGCCTGAACAAGACATGATAATTTATTCCAACAATGATTTAACTGTTAAATCTTCGAATTCAAATTGCCCTGAAACAAATGTAATACGTCGGTTAAATACCCCCGCGGTTATACTAGACGTTTTTCCTATTGGATGGGCGTTTGGTTTACTGCCCATATTTGTAGATGCTATATCAAACAATATATATAAAATGCCCAGCTCGTATTCGTATTCATGCATAGAATAGTTGTGAATTAAAATTTTTAACAAGGCTGGATTTTTTCCAGCCTTGTTTATTTATTCTTTATAACCAAATGAAGTTATCGGCCGGGGTGGGATTTGATGGGATACGGTTTGCCGTTCTTGATTCGGACCTGTTTGGCCGTACCGACACGACGTCCATTCACGTATTCATAGGTTGACAGAATTATCGTCCCGTCGGCGTCCCTGTGGGATTCATGTAACAAATCCCCGCGGCCGACAAAGTCCCCGCCCCGGTTGCAAACCATCGCATAAACGCGTGATCTCAGGATTTGTTCATTCCCACAATCCGTGTATTGAATCTGGCTGAGCGTCTTTTGATCAAAGTCCATAATTTCAAAATGACCCACCCGGCGCCCCCGAACATACAGACCACGTTCCACCACGCGCCCCCAGGCATCTTTCTTGACAACAAAAACATTGGCCTGATTCATCACATTTTCCTTTTTGGATAAATAATAGACAAATACAATATTATGTCAATTATAAATTAAAGTATCGCCAAGCCCCTCCCCTGGTGGGGAATGTTCATAAAAAAAATCCCGCCCGGATGGGCGGGGATTTTTTTACATGCGCATCGGCATTAAAACGAACAAGGCATCCGTTTTTGCGTCGGTCGATTTGATAATCGTCGGCGATAACGGGTCCTGCATTTCCATTTGGAATTTGTCGCCTTCGACCTGGCCGGCGACATCCAGCAAGAATTTCACGTTGAACACCACGGTAAACGAACTGTCGCCGTTGTATTCAATATCCAATTCCTGGGTCGCGGTCCCGGCATCGGGGCTGGACGCGTTGATGACCAATTTGTTCATCGAATAGGTCAACTGAACCGATTTGGTTTTATCCACACTGGCGACCGAGACCAAGTCCACCGCGTTCACAAACTGTTTCCGATCCAAAACGGCGATTTTGTCATTGCCCTTGGGGATCACAACGCGATAGTTCGGATATTGCGCATCGACCAATTTGGATGTCAATGTGGCGGATCCCACGGTAAAGCGCGCCTTGGTATCCGACAATTCGACCGTCACATCATCGACGGTGGCGTCTTCCAACAACTTGGACAATTCGCCAATCACGCGACGCGGCAAAATCACCGCCGGCATATCGGCACTGCCGTCCGGGGCGGGCATGGCACACAGGGCCATACGCTGGGCATCCGTCGCGACGGCGGTCAGCATTTTTTCTTTGCCTTCGTCGGAAATATGGAAATAAATCCCCCCCAGGTGATACCGCACATCGTCGGTGGGAATCGCAAACTTCGTCTGGTTGATCAGGTGCGCCAAATCACCGGTCGTCATCTGGAACTTGGTCGTCAGATTGGCCCCCGCCATCGCCGGGAAATTTTCCGCCGGCAATGTCGGCAAACGGAACACGGCGCGCCCACTGGACACCACCAATTGATCACCGGATTGTTTAAACGTGATTTCCGCATCATCGGGCAGTTTGCGCACAATATCATACAGCATCTGGACCGGGACCGTCGTTTTGCCCCCCAGCGTAATGTCCGCCGTCACATGTTCGACCAATTCCAAATCGACGTTCGTCGCCGACAGAATCAGATCATCTGCCACCTCTAACTTTACATTCATCAAAATCGGCAGGGTCGCACGCTTTTCCACAATGGACTGCATATGCCCCAGCGCACGGATCAAAACCTGACGAAATACAGAAAATTCCATAATTTGCTCCTGTTAGTCTAAATTTAGGCCTACATCCTGTTGCCCATACTTTATCAAAAAATGCCGATTCGGTGCAAGGGCAAAAGAAACCTTTCCTGGGGGATGACTATTTTTTCGTATTTTTCAACACCGGATAGACCAAATCCGCCATCGGCTGCGCCATCCAGGCCGGATCATTGCGCCGCGACGGGGCACCTTTTTTCATCGCCGTTTCGCACGGATGGTCATCCGCCAGCCAGTTTTCAATCAAATCCCCCGCCAGCCATCCGACCCCCGCGCCGGCCACCAATCCGATCCCACCCGTCAGCGGCGCCAACAGCAATCCCAACCCCGTCGCCGATGCCACGCGCCCGGCCACCGCCACGCCGTTGATCTTGACATCTGGTTCGGCCAAATTCCCACTGATTTCCACCGCGTCCACCACATTACCCGTCAGGGATAATTTCAGCCCCCGCACCGGCACCGTCGCCAGCGACAGGCGCATATTTTCACCGCCCAGATCCAAATGGCCCGCCAATTGAATATTGATGGCGTTCGTTTCCACCGCCACCCCGCGTTCGGTTTCAATGCGACCGTCGCGCACCTTGACATTGACCGCCGCGCATGAAATCTGAATCTGGTCATGCTTTTTTTCCGACCGGAATAAATCCGTAATCGTATGACGCAGGGATGTTAAAAAATCCGTTCCATACATCACCGACACCAGACGCGAATGGGCATACCCCGGCGCCACGGAATACATATAGGCCGGGCCCGTCGCCGTCTGCATCAATTCCGACAGGGTCGCCCCCCGCCCCTGCAGATAAAATTCCAGATTCACCGGCAATTCGGAAATAAAGTCCCGGATTTGAATCTGCTTTAAAATATCCCCGATATAGACACGTTCGGCCAATCCCGCCGCCCGGACGTCCAAGACGCCACCTGTATCAATATCCACATCGGCCCCGATCCGCAAATCCCCATCGGCCATGGTGGCGGTGGCATCCACGCGCGCCACGGCGTTCTGTAAATGTAAATCCAAATCCAAATGCGACAGGGTCAAATCCCGATACATAATCAGATCGCCGATTTCCAAATCCAGATCCAAATCCCATCCGCGAAACACCTGACCATAAAGGGGAATGTCATGAAACACATTTAACGGTCGATTGGGACGCCGCCACCGCCCGTTGCCATAGAGCCCGGGGAACAGTTCAATCAAACTGATCCGGGGGGACGATACCTTGGCCGTGATTTTGGGGCGCCGCCCCGACCAATTCCAAACACCCGACAGCGTCAGCGTATGCCCACGCATTTCCAACGTGGATTTACGCAGGGTCAATTTATGCCAATCGTATCCGCCGGCCATATTGACGCGCACCGACGGGATATCCATGATGTCCAAATTCAAAACCGCCGCCATTGCCGCCAGGTCGGGGATCTGGCCGGTGATTTTAAAATCAATCGGGGCCAGGCTTTTGCCCTCTAACGCGGCATGAACGATCAAGGCATCGCCCCCGGTGGACACCGCGGCACGCACCGGATAGACCTTACGTTCCGGGTTATACGCGGCATAGGATATGATAAACGGGAAAACATTCTTGTCCGATTTAATCCAACCGCTGTATTCGCGATTGGACTGGGTCGCGTTATAGCCGATTTGGAACCCCGGCACGATATAGGTGTCATCCAAAATATGCGCGGTCAGGTGCCGCACCTCAATCGCGCCCAGGCCGGGATCTTTGAACGGGAATATGGGGCGATCCCCTGCGTCGGGGGCGTCCGCGGCGTCTTCGACAATGGCGCTGCGCTGTGGGGTAATGGAATACGCACCCTGGGCATTTCGTTCCAGGAAAATCGCCGCATCGTAAATTTTGACATATTGAATGGTGGGCCGATCCTGGAATAACGATATCAGGTTTAACCGCACATCAATCCGCCGCGCGACAAAGCCATTGGGATGATGCGCCCATGCCGCGTTGGGCACCCGCACATCATTTAATTCCACCCGCGGCCGCAGGGACAATTTCCACGAAATCTTGCCGTCAATTTCCACCGGCAGGCCGGTCGATTCCTGCAAAATATCCACCAAATCCCCCCGCAGACTGTCCAGATTTATCCGCGATGCGGTCAATATCGTGGCCGCCACCATACCCAAGACCAGGGTCACGAAGACGCGCGATGTGATTAAAAATATTTTCTTTGTTAAACCCATAATTGATGAAACCTATTCCGGAATCGGAAATTCCAATAACTTTAAAACCGGCATCATAAATTCCGGCACCACCGCCCGCATGGTCATCAGGCGCCCGGTTGTCGGATGCTGGAACGTGATTTTGTGGGCGAACAAAAACAAATGCCGCGTGCCCACCACCGATGCCACCGCCGGATCCACATGCCGGCCATCCCCATATAACGCGTCCCCCACAATCGGCGCATGCAAACACAACGCACTGTGCAGGCGCAATTGATGCGTCCGCCCCGTTTGCGGCGTGAACGCCACCCATGTCATATTTCCCGCCGCGCCCAAGACGTGATAATCCGTCACCGCCCGTTGGGGCCGCGGGCCCCCATTGATCCGCGCCGGGGAATCGACCACGGCGCCCTTGATCAAATAATTATCAATTGTGCCGCGCGGCACCGACACATGCCCCGCCAACAGGGCCAGATATTCTTTGTGCGTGGTTTTATCCTGAAACGCGCGGGCCAATTTTTGGGCCGCCATTTGCGTCTTGGCCACCACCAAAACGCCGCTGGTTTCACGATCCAGCCGATGAACCAGGGATATTTTGGCATACGGATACATCGCCGCCGCCATTTTATCCACCGATTTGCGAATGCCTGTCCCGCCCTGAACCGCCAGGCCCGCCGGTTTGTTAAACACAACAATGTCATCATCGTCATGAATGATGCATTGACGCAGGGCCTCCAGATCCGCCAGGGAAAATAAATTCCCGCCCGTTGCCCGGGGCGGCGGGGGCGTCGTAAAGTTCCCCAATGTCGGCGGAATACGCACCAAATCGCCGGCCCGCAGAACTTCGTTGCCCCGCACGCGCGATGAATTGACCCGAATTTGCCCCCCCCGACACAGACGGTAAAAATCCCGCTGGGGCATGGACGGAAAGTGCCGCAAAAACCAGCGCAGCAGACGTGTGCCCTCTTCGGTTTGGGAAACGGTCATTGTTTGGGCCATGGATGTGTCCGATTATTCGCCGTAAATAATGCGGACGACATTTTTATCCGCGCCGGCGGTACATGTCCCGGTCGCCCCACCCTGTTGATGGTTGGATGTCTGGTATCCGACCGAATCGGTCCATGCCTTGGCCAGGAAATATTGACAGTCTGTTTCCGACAGCCCCGTAATCGACACAATAAATTGCCGCGGGTTCGACGGATTTACCGCCAAGGTATATGCCCCCCCATATGGGTTCTTGGGCGAAATGCCGATGGCGCCGAAAATCGTGGCGTTGTTGATATGCGAAAAATCGTCGTATTCGCCCAGTAATTGGCGCACACCGGTGGTGATCTGCATCACTTCGTCATTGACGGTGGTCCGCTTTTGCGTCCGCATGGCGGTGGAAATCATGGTAATGGCCCCGACGGTAATCACCCCCATAATGGCCAACACCCCCATCATTTCAATCATGGAACGTCCGGATTCTTGTTTCATCTGTTATGCCCCCATTTGCTATTTTCTTTTTCTTATTCTATCATATTCGGTATGAAAATTCAATTTCGCGATTTGATCGAAAATGCGCCCGCCGCCCCCGGCATTTACAAGATGTATGATGCGGACGGCACCTTGCTGTACGTGGGCAAGGCCAAGAATTTATCCAACCGATTGAAACAGTACCTGGATATTTCCAAACTGGAAACGCATAAACAGGTGATGCGCACCCTGGTGACGCGCGTTGAATGGGAAACGGTCGCGACGGAATCCGACGCGTTGATTCTGGAACAAGAATGGATCAAAACGCGCAAGCCGAAATATAACATCATGCTGACCGATGGGAAAATGTACCCCATGTTGGCATTGACCACAGACGAATACCCGCGCCTGTTGAAATTCCGGGGCAAAATTTCCCAGCGTCGCGACGTCTATGGCCCCTATCCGTCGGTGATGGCCCTGAACGAAACGATCAAGACCATTCAAAAGGTGTGCCAGATTCGCACCTGTACCGACACGTTTATGAGGAATCGCACCCGGCCCTGCCTGTTGCATCAAATCGGCCGATGCAGCGGCCCCTGCACCATTCCCCAGGAATCCGCCTATGCCGCCCAAGTGTCTTTGGCCCGACGCATTTTAACCGGGGACAGCGAACCGATTATCGCCGACCTGTCGCAACAGATGCAAAAATATTCGGCCGCGCTGGATTTCGAATCGGCGGCGGCCATGCGTGATAAAATCGCCGCCCTGACCCACACGTCCACCCGCGGCATGCGGCACACCGCGCGCCCGACGCATACCGGCATTGATTGGGCCGGGGGTGTTGATGATCTGGAAAAATGGCTGGGGATGAAAATCAACCGCGCGGGGGTGTTTGATAATTCCCACCTGTTCGGGCGCAGTCCTGTTGGCGCCATGATTGCCTTTACCCCCGACGGCTTTGACAAGGCCGCGTACCGCCATTTTAAGTTACGCAACGCCGCGGCCGCCGGCAATGACATTGCCATGATGTCGGAATTTGTAACGCGGGCGGTGGCACGCGGGCCGAAATTGGATTTAATCATCGTCGACGGGGGGCCGGCCCAATGGAACATCGCGCACCAGGTGGCGCCCGATATCCCGATCCTGGGCGTCACCAAGGGCGAGGTTCGCGACGGCGACGAACACTTTATCATGCCGGACGGGTCCGTTTATCGTGATATGGCGCGCGACAGCCGATTGTTTTTATTGCTGCGCGCCGTCCGGGACGAAGCGCACCGCTTTGCCATCACGTTCCATCGCGCGACCCGTGCCAAATCCGTCACCGCGTCGCGATTGGATGAAATCGAAGGCATCGGTCCCGCGCGCAAACGCGCCGTCTTGCATCACTTTGGATCGGTCCGCGCCATTGCCGACGCCGATTTGGCCAGTTTAAAAAAGGTCCCGAACCTGGGGCCCGCGGCCGCCGAAAAAATATATGCGTATTTTCATTCGGATATGATATAATAACCCCCGTGGTTTATGAATGATGTATCAAAACAAAAGGAGAAAGATATCATGAAATTCCTGGTCAACTTTTTATCCGCATTTCGCATTTTTGCGGCGTTTGCGATTATTCCGACATTGATGTTCCAGATGTATTGGCTGACATTCGTGCTGTATGTCCTGGGGGCGGCATCCGATTGGTTTGACGGATACCTGGCACGGAAATACAATGTCTGTTCCAAGGTCGGCGGCGTGATGGATCATATCGGGGACAAATTGTTGGTGGCCAATACCTTGATCCTGTTGGCGGCGATGGTGCCGGCGTGGTTTATCGTGGTGCCGGTGATTATCATGATCGCCCGCGAATTGTACATCAGCGGCCTGCGCGAATTTATGGGCACCCAGAAAATGGAAATGCCGGTGCCCAAGGCACGCTTTTCCCTGGGGAAAATCAAGACCACCATTCAAATGATCGCGATTGGGGCGTTCTTGCTGTTCTTTGCGATTGGGGTGACCGAATCGCTGATGGCGATGGGCGGCCGCGTGATGACATGGCTGTTTATCGGCCTGCCGCAAATTGGGATTTGGGGATTGTGGCTGGCGCTGGTGGCGTCCCTGGTCTCGGCCGCGCAATACACACGCACCTTTGCCGAAAAATTAAAAAAGATTAAATAAAAAATCCCCGCCATACGGCGGGATTTTTTTATCGATGGTTCTGCAAGTCCTGCAACCGGCGTTCCAGCCTGTCTTTTTCATATTTCAAGTCTGTGATTAAACGCTGTTGTTCCCAGTTGCGTTCCGCCAGAGTTTCTTTGTCATTACTTAGTCCTTTGATTGAACGCTTTTGCGCTTTATACCCCGCACAGACAAAATACGCATTGGCCACCACCAGGGCCAAAAGAAACAACGCCGCCGCCCCATCATATACCGCATCCGTTTTCTGGCCAGACAACAACTTTTCAGTCATATAGGCCACTTTCGTCCCCATCGCCATGGCGCACAGACCAATCGCCGCCAAACTCATCATCGGACTTGTAACATTTTTTCCACTCATTTTATAACCTCTTTCTTTTTATCCAGATTTTTGTTTAACGTGATATCGCCGCACTCAGGCGTTTAATGGCGCGGGCACGTTGTTGTCTTTCTTGTTGAATCATTTGTTCCAGTGATTGCTTTTTATTCGCCCGAATTTGTTTCACCACAGAAACCGTCTTTATGATTGCCGCCACAACAAATAATCCGCCAGACACCACCCAACGGTTTATATCGGCGTCATTTGCAATTTCTGATGGTTTCATCAGATACGCCACCGCAACCAGCCCCAACGCCCATTCATCCGCACCGATGCGTTTTTTCTTTGGGCCTTGAAAATGTTCTTGATATGTCATACAAAACACCCATTTTGCCGATATTTATAACACAGACCATTTTATTTATCAACTTTTAATTTCCCCCCTACTTATGCCTGTAAAAAATCCCGCCATCGGCGGGATTTTTTTTACACAAACAGGTCTTTGACAAACTGGGCGTGTTCGGTGATGAAACGGAATCGAAACTCCGGCTTTTTCCCCATCAGTTCCGACACAATCGTCCGCGTTTTTTCCGTGTCTTCGGCACCGTCATCCGTCCGCGGTGGCAATTCCACCCGGATCAGGCGCCGCGTTTTCGGCGACATGGTCGTTTCCTTTAACTGGTTCGGCATCATTTCACCCAACCCTTTGAATCGGGAAATTTCGATCTTTTTGCCCTTGTACTTGCCGTTCTTTAATTCATCCAATTGTTCGTCCGTATCGACATAGATCGATTCGGTCCCGTGCGTCAATTTATACAGCGGCGGGCACGACAAATACAAATGCCCCCCATAGATCAATTGCGGCATCATTTGATAAAAGAACGTCATCAACAGCGAGGCAATATGACTGCCGTCGACGTCGGCATCGGTCATGATGATCACTTTTTCATAGCGCAATTTGTCATCATTCCAATCCTTGGCCGTGCCGGCCCCGATAATGTCGATCAGGTCGTTTAATTCTTTGTTATTACCGAATCGTTCGTCGGAATTGGATACGACGTTTAACACCTTGCCCCGGACCGGCATAATTGCCTGGGTCGCGCGATCGCGCGCCTGTTTCGCGGTACCACCGGCCGAATCCCCTTCGACGATAAACAGTTCGGTGCCCGCGACGCCATGCTTGGAACAATCGGCCAACTTTAACGGCATACGCGCGCGCTTGGTCGGCGTTTTGCGCGCGACATCTTTGACCTGTTTGGTCTTAATCCGCGCGTTGGCCAAATTCACCACAAAATCCAGCACCGCGTTCGCCGTTTTCGGATCCGACGCCAGAAAGATTTCCCACGGATCGCGCAGCGCGTTTTCGGTGTAGCGTGCCACCTCTGGATTCGATAACTTTTCCTTGGTCTGGCCCAGGAATTGCGGCGTTTTATAGAACACCGACACAATCGCCGCCACCGAATCGAACACGTCATCGCCGATAATGTTCGCGGCCGCCTTGTTATTGACCTTGTCGCCATAGGCCTTGATCCCGCGGGTGATGGCGGCCTTGAACCCACTTTCGTGCGTGCCGCCGTCGATGGTTGCGATGGTATTGCAATACGACGCAAAGAACCCGTCGTCCGACGCCGCCCCGTTTTCATCCGTTAAAAACGTCAGCGCCCATTCCACGCGGCCACTGTCGTCCGGGAAATCCACACTGCCACTGAAAATCTTGGGCAAAATGCGCGGTTTGTTATCCGTCTTTTCCGCCAAGAAATCCGCCACCCCGCCCGGATAATAGAACGTTGTCTTTTCCGGGATATTCATATCCTCGGTCAATAATTCCGGATTACACGTCCATTCAATTTTCACCCCGCGGGACAAAAAGGCCTTGGACCGCGCCATGCGATAGATTTTTACCGGCTTGAACACCGCCGCCACGCCGAAAATATCATCGTCAATTGTAAAGCGAATCTTGGTCCCGTGGGCCGTGGTTTCATCCCCACGCGTCATGGCCGACGTCGGTTTGCCCCGGGAAAAAGTCTGGCGCCATTCGTATCCATCACGGCAAATCGTCACAATCATTTCCGACGACAGCGCGTTCACCACCGACGATCCCACCCCGTGCAGACCGCCACTGGTTTTATACACATTGTTATTAAATTTCCCCCCCGAATGCAGGGTGGTCAAAATCACCTCTAACGCCGATTTCCCCGGGAATTTCGGATGTTCGGCCACGGGAATCCCGCGCCCATCGTCGGCGATTTCAATGGTCTTTGAATCAATTAAATTGACCGATATTTTCTTGGCAAAGCCGGCCACCGCTTCGTCAATCGAATTGTCCATAATTTCGATCGGCAAATGATGCCAGGCCTTTTCATCCGTGCCACCAATGTACATCCCCGGGCGCAGACGAACGGGCTCCAACCCCTCTAACACCTGAATATCGGACGCGTCATAAGATTTCGTTTGTTCTGTCATAGTGTCCCCAGATTAGCAAAAAAATCGCCCCCATCGCAAGGGCAAAAATTTATGCCCTGTGTTTTTATCCCCCCTTGATTTCATGCGGGGCCGCATTATATATTCATATAATCAAAGATAAAGCGACATAACGATGAATAAAAATCCATACGACATTCTGGGCGTGGCGCGCGACGCGTCGGACGCCGATATTAAAAAGGCCTATCATAAATTGGTGATGCAATATCACCCGGATAAAAATCCGGGCGACAAAGGCGCCGAAGAAAAGTTTAAGGAAGTCAACAATGCCTTTGACATCCTGAAAGACCCGCAAAAGCGCGCGGCGTATGACCGCTTTGGCGATGCGGCGTTCGCGGGGGGCAATGGCGCGTCGGCCGGTGGCTTTGGCGGCAATCCCTTTGGCGGCGGGTTTGGGTTCGACGGCTTTGGCGGCGCGGGCATGGGCGGCGCCGGGATGGAGGATATTTTGCGCGAGGCGATGCGTGGCTTCGGCTTTGGCGGATTCGGGGCCGATGGCGGCACACGCCCGGCGGGCCCCATGCGTGGGCGCGATTTGCTGGACGAAGTGGTGATTGATCTGAAAGACGCCTTTTTCGGCAAAACGCATACCGTTAAATTTTCCAGCAATGTTCAATGCGAACGCTGTCATGGCAACGGCACCGATGACGGAAAACCGGCGCCAACCTGCCCCAAATGCGGGGGGGCGGGCGTCGTTCATACCCGCCAAGGCTTCTTTGCGGTGGAAACACCCTGCCCGGAATGTAACGGATTGGGACGCAAGATTGATAAAAAATGCCCCGACTGTGACGGCGCCGGCACGGTGCATAAACACCGCACACTAGAGGTTAAAATCCCCGCCGGTATTACCGATGGGGCACGCCTGCGTCTGGCCGGCCAGGGCGAGGCTGGCATGGCCGGCGGCGCACCGGGGGACTTTTACCTGGACGTGCACGTGCGGCCCGATCCGAAATTCACGCGCCAGGGCAATGACCTGATGATGCATGCGGATGTGCCGTTCACGACATTGGCGTTGGGGGGCGAAATTGATATCGAAACGATCGATGACAAACAATTGTCGGTCAAGGTCCCATCCGGCACCCAGGTGGGCGAAAAACTGCGCGTACGCGGGCACGGGATGCCGGGCACACGGGCGGGATCACGCGGAGACCTGTATATCGAAATCGGGACAAAAATCCCAACCAAACTGACGGAAAAACAGAAAAAAATCCTGGCCGAATTTGCCGCCACCAAATCGGATAAAAAAGGTTGGTTTTAATAAAAAATCCCGCGATATGCGGGATTTTTTTAGAGTTCAGAGTACAGTGTTCAGAGTTCAGATGTGGCATCCGGCTGCGCCGGGCATACGTACCTGGGCCCGTGATCGTCACCCACGCGAACCCTGTTCGCGCGGGGCCCGACACAAGCCACGGGATGAATCCGAGTATGCGAGAATTTATTCGAGCAAACGCGCCGGATACGCGCAGACACGTTCGTGGCGAGCGACACTAGTTTTTAAGTTTCTAGAATATTAAAAACCTTTGTCATCCCGCGACTCGATCGCGGGATCCAGGTCATAGGTGTCCGGCGTAAGCCGGATGCCTATGATTCCCCTCCGGTGGAGGGGAATTATCATTTATAACTTATAACTAAAAAAATCCCGCCCAAGTGGGCGGGGATTTTTTCTTAGCGGCAGCCGCCAGTCGCGTTACCGATAATCTTGGAAATGGAAATATCCTTGTGCAACAAGAAATCATATTCGCAGTTGCCGGATTTATAGGAACCTGTGCACGCCGCCAGGGTCATAACGGCAAACAACGCCAACATTACTTTTTTCATATACTTCTCCTTTTCTTTAAAGTACATGGGAATTATATCCTGATACGCCAAAATATTCAAGACCTTTATAAGGCACCCTGCACCCAATGAATATGCCGGCCACAGACCGCAATCACATCAAAGCGCGCGTCGCCCCGCCATCCGATTCGCGTCAGATAGGTTTCTGCCGCCGCGCGCAGGCGCGCCGATTGACGCGTCGAAATCGCACCCCAGGCCAAGTCCAGGCGGGGCCGGGATTTTACCTCTATAAACACAATTAAATTTTTGCGCCGGGCAATGATGTCGATTTCGGCGCGGCCTGTGTACCGGCCGGTCGTGTATCGCGACGCCACAATCCGAAACCCGTGCAGGCGTAAATACCACCGCGCCCGCCATTCGGCGATCAAGCCCACCTGGTATGAATTTTTATCCTTAGAACGCATAGGGTTTGGCCGAAAAGTTTTCACGGGCGTCCTGGACATTCTGGGCGGCATCCATGGAAAAACGCCCCATATCCATCAGATCCAGCGATCCGTAATACGCCGTCATCATGGGATCATAGGCATTGGATGTCGTGATCCATTTATCGGTCCCGGAATTGGGCGCGCCGTATTTATCCAGCACGCTTTGCCAAAAGGCCAGGATTTTCTTCTCGCGCTGGTTGGCGAATTTTTCGGCGTCGCCCTCTACCTCGTTCACGTCATTGGTGTAAACCACGCGCCACACAACATTGTCGGTCGCGTTGGATGTGAAATAGACCACAATTTCTTCGCCCGTATTTTCCCGCACCAAATGCAGTTCCGACGCATACATCAATCCCCGATTACGCGCCAGGGAATTGATACACTTTTCCAATTCGGCCGGAATCACAATATTTTGTTGCCGACATTCATAATCCAGATTGTATTTCCAATCCTTGGCAATGGTGTAAATAATGCTGTCTTTTTTCCGGGGGGCGTATAATCCCTTGGTCTTGAAAAACAATGTCTGAACGTCTTCGAACGGCATGCCCAACATGATGCCCGCAATGTCAAAGCCCGCAACATTGGCCGTCCCGGCATCCCCATTGATGGCGACGGCATCCATGCTAAGATCCGCATCCCCGCTGTCCACGATGGCAAAGTTATCAAACGAAAACGGATCATCGGCCCACGCCGGTGCCACGCCCCCCATTATCGCCAAAAATACACACAACTTTTTTAACATTTTCCGTCCCGATTATGACTTATGATTGGTGTGCCACTTCGGCCACCTGGAATTTAAAGATCGCCGCCGGATCCCCGCCCCCCATTAAATAGGACCGCACATCAAACGGTTCGCCATGCATCTGATCACGCAGTTCTTTGACAAAGGCCACCCGCAGATAAATCACCCCACGCGTCACGGTGGGTGTGGCCGCCATATCGTTCGGGGTGCGCCATGTCTTTAATTCATAGACGACGGTCCAATAATCACTGCCCGCCGGGCGCAGAATTTCATCCGCCACCGTCACCCGACGCAGGACATCCTGTTCCGCCATGCGTTCAATATCTGCGCCGACCGTATCTTTCCATTCGCGAAACACCGCCGGGGCCGACATCAGGGCCAAAATCCCATCCCCACGTGTGCGCCGCGCGACATTTTCCAGATCGGGCGTTACATAAAAATATTCCACCACATATTTTTTGATCAACGATTCCAACAATGTGCGATCCGACATTTGATCCAGTGATGCCGGCACCCCAATGCGCGCCGTGGATAAATTATTGGGTTGGAAAACAAAGGGCTGAACCACAAAACGATCCCCCGCGTCATAGACCGCCGCCGCAAAATACAACCCTGCAAACATCAACAGCAAGATCATCAAACCGGCCAAAAACATGATGACTTTCTTCATAGCGTTCCACCCGTTCGATAGGCGTTAAAATCCGCGATATAAAATCCCATGTTTCCGGGGTAATAGGTGGTATTGCGCGCCACCTGGGCCCAGGCGATAATATCAAACGACGTCCCGGCACCGGTTAAAATGGTGGCCGTAACCTGCCAAACGCCGCCCGTATCGGTAATGGGCCCGGCGGGGGTGATTTGCAGACTGCCCGCGTCCAGGGTCCATGTTTGGCCGGCCGCCGCGCGCGCCGTGTAATCGGGCACCACATCCCGGGCGAAACGGGTAAAGACATCTTCGCCCGTGGCACAATAAATGGTGCAATAACGCGTTGCCGGAAACAGGGCATCACCCGATGCACATTCATTGCGCGTGCATTTGCGCCACGCGCCGGCATTGCCCGCATCATTATCCGCAATTTGAAACCATTGGGTGACAAAATTGCCGACCACCGATTCCTGCATCGTGCGGCCGACCGTATAATGCAGATGCCGCCCATCGCGGCCCACAACCGCCCACTGGCCGGTCGCGGCATCCACCGAAATCATAAACGGATCCAGGCGCTGCAACCGCATCGCCCCCAGCAACGCCCCACACAAACAAATGGCGATAAAAAACGCCCCCAAAATCCAAATGGAAACCGCCCGGGATAACGCAAGACGCGATCCGGCCGGAAATGCGGGCGTATCAAAACTGCCTGGGTAATCCAAAATCATCCCCCCGGGATATATGCCAAAGGCCGTGACTTAGGCCTGAAAGACCATGATGCAGGCGCACGGGCTAAGTTTCAATTCGTTGTTATCATATCCGACACCAACGGGTTCACGGTCGTACACCTGGCCACAACCGGCCAATGCCAACGCCAAAAACATCCCGACTATAATTTTTTTCATCTGTGGGTCCCCCTGTATGCCCCGATTATAAGAAAATCTGGACGCACCCGTCAAGCGCAAAAGGCATCCTAGGCCGATAATCCGGTTGACAATTTTCAAAATGTCCCGTATGATGGATTTCCACACGAATGTAAGAAAAAACAGGGAACAAATGTCCGACGTTGACCGAAGTACCAGTGGCTTGACCACGAACATTGCCATGGCGCATTTTGAACAATTCTATCCCATCTGTGATCGCCGCAACCGGGAATTGGCCAATATTTATGTTTCACATGCCGACCGCAATCAGCCTGTCTTTGGCACGGTTTATTTAATGCATGGCTATGGCGGCAGTCCCGTTGAACCCGTGATGAAGGTCGCGATGACAGACGCCCTGGCGTGCGGGTTTGACGTTGTCGCGATCGAAGGTGTCGCCCTGTCGGCGACCAGCGGGGACGCCAAACGCGTCACGACCATGAATCTGGCGCGCCAGAAACGGGCCCTGTTGCGGGGGATTCAATACTGTAACGATCGGTCCGATTTAAATCACGATTACCGCATTGCCTGGGCCCATTCCATGTCGTGCCGGGCGCTGTCGGATTTGATGGTGTCATCGGATTTAATGCGACAATATTTTCATATGGCGGTGCTGAATAACCCCTATTTCCTGCCGCCCCAACGCGTGCAACAGGCCAAGGCCAAATTGATGCAGCGCGACCCGTCGGGGCGCCTGTGGCAATCGGTTTTGCATAAATCCATCACCCAATTTCGCCGAATCGAAGACCGGGAATACAGTTTCCCGACCAGTTTATATAACCTGACGATGCCCCTGCCGACATCATGGTGCATGGATACCAATTTGCCGGATTTATCGGAACGCCTGTCGACCTTTATCCATTCGGACACGCGCGTGTCCTTTGTTCTGGGGACGGACGATAACATGGCCGAATACAGTCAAAATGTCGAATTATTCAATGGCCTGCGCGTCCCGCACAAGGAATTACATTCCATCGACGGCGCCAATCATTCGTTTGAAAACGCCCTGGATCAATACCAGACCTTTACCCACCGGATTTTGGACAACGTGCGTCACACCCGCGGCAATTTCTGATTTTATGCGGCAAAATTATCGTTGCAAAAAACGCCCGCATGCGGTATAATCCGTGACGTTGACGGTATTGACACTATGCCTAATCCAAAGGAACGTTTGGATACAACAATAATCCCAAGACAAAAATCCCCAATTTCCGCATATTTTATCTCCTGATTTTATGCCTAATCCAAACGTTGGTTTGGGGGCATCATCGGCCGTCGATAACAGCAATTGCCCCACCATGACCGCGCGGGAATACTGTACCCAGAATCCCAGTGGAAAATTTGAATCTGTGGGCGGTCGCCACACCTACAATTGCCCAGACGGCTATAATATCAACAGCACACACACCACATGCACACGTGCGGCCGGTGCCTATTCGACCAACGGCACAGATGGCAGCGGCAGTTATACCATCACATACCCCGGATCCTGTGACCCTGAACATATTGCGCAAGAATGTGTCAATCTTTCATGCGGCGCGACGTGCATATCCTGCGCAGACTGGTTGTCATGGGGCGAACCCTGATCCCCCCCGGTCGGAAATTTTTATCATTGCAAAAAACGGCTGTATGCGGTATAATCCGTGACGTTGACGGTATTGACACTATGCCTAATCCAAAGGGACGTTTGGATTAGGCATAAAAGCGGAGGAAAAAAG
>JAAVBR010000031.1 GCA_014802705.1 bacterium
GACGTTGTCTGAAACAATAATAAAATCTGCGGACCATGCCGGGCACACAAAAAGCGAGGGGAATATTATTCCCCTTAATATGCGTCCCAGCTTGCACAATTTTCTATTCTCCACATGCCTATTTTAGCACATAGGAATATTATCTTAAAAGCAAAAAATCATCCCATAAAAAACCCCGGGGGCTCCCGGGGTTTTTGGTGCATTTATCAACCGATTGATTTTTTTTAGAACATCACGTTCTTTTCCAGTGTGCCCCACCCGGCTTTGTACCCGCCGTCGCGTTCCAGATAGATTTTGGCGTTACGCAACTGGGCCGCCGTCAGGCCACGGATGATAAAGGATTCTTCCAATTTGCCACTGGCACCGGTGGACAGGGTCGGCAGATTGATATCCATCGGCGATTTGTCACAGCACATGCTGTTGTTGTTACAGCTGCCGCACTGATAGACACGCAGGGTGTAATCAACGCCCGGGCGCAGGTCTTTCAGATCGACTTCCATTTTCAGCCCCGCATCGGTTTCATAGAACTTTAACGTGCCCATTCTGGATTCACCGCCATGGCTGCTGTGGGTGTACATTTTGGCGTGAACGCGGCTGACATCGGCATCTTCGTACGTTTGGTAAAAGACAGTCGGCTGTTGGGGTTGATTGCGCACCTGATATTGTTTGGCATACATCGGCGCCGGCTTTTGCTTGGTCGGGCACGCGCATCCAGACAACATGACCGCCGCACCCAAAACGGATGCGAACATGAACAGTTTTTTGATTAAGTTTTGCATCAAGGTCTCCTTTGTTCCTTTGGTTACGTGACATATTCTATCTTATTTTTTTCCAATTTTCGCCAGGTTTGAATCCCTAGGAATACGCAGATTTCATGCACATAGCGCGATTTGCATACCGTCCTATAACGCGTGGCAATTTCGTATGCTATGGTCCCTGTATCTAAACCAAGGGGGATAAAATGTATGAACTGATGCAACACCTGATTGCCTTTAAATATGCCTGTAAAATCAATCATTGGGGTACAGATGCCTATGCCAAACATTTATTGTTTGATCGTCTGGCCGACAAAATTGATGACCATGTGGACGGCATCGCCGAAAAATATTTTATGGCGACGGGGGATAAAAAAGTATTCAAGGCAGACCTGCTCAATCCCAAAATGATCAATCGTGATTTGGTCAAAATGTGCGAATCGATTATTCAACATCTGGAAGACCTGCAAGACGATGACGATTTGAACGAAGGCCTGGGATCACTGTTGAGTGCGATCGAGGAAGATTTTTTACAACGCCTGGCGCTGGCGCAATTAAACTAAAACAAAACGCCGCCCAAACGGGCGGCTTCTTTTACGCGGCATCGTGCTTTGATTGATAACGCATCAACGCGTATTGTCCCAACCGGAACGCCACCAAGACTTGCAACAGCAAGGCCACGATATAATTGCGTGGGAACGCACACAGGTACCAGCGCCATCCGATAAGGAATCCTGCCTCTACCAACGGGGCCAGGAACGTCAAAATCCCCGCCATCAACCCCACGCGAAACAGCGGCATAAATTTTTCAATATGGTACCGCCGCACGAATCGCATCACGATCGGCCCCACCAGACAGAAATCCAGCACAAAGGCCGTCAGATAAATTTTCGGCAACGCCGCCCAGAAATTCCCCCAGGTCAAAGCCCCATAAATCCACAGATTCAGCGTCATCATCCCCAACACCATGGTGGTACAATTGGGCAGACTGGCGATCAAGACCTCTTTAAAATTTCGTGGTGTATAGATTTTCATGTGTTTTTCCTCCATAAAAAACACGCCGTGCAACTGGACTTACGTGTTGACACCGCGCGTTGTTTTTTCTTTATTTTTTAATTTTTATGCGGGTAACAGTATACGAAACACCCCGCCCCAGGTCAAGGAAAAAGAAACACCACCCGATTCGATTTGTTTAATTTCTATTTGACAAACATTTTATTTTGTGTTATTTTGGACCGAATAGATTTTAAGGATAACACGATGAACTTTTTAAAGAAATTTTTCAAGGGCTATGAAATCGAACACATGCAGGTGACGTTCTTGTCCCCGGATGACTTGGCCCTGGCGCACAAGAAAAAGGTGCGCGGCAACCTGGATATTTCGGGACTGGGCAATTATCGGGCCAAAAAATTGGCCACGGTGGACGGTAATCTGTTGGTGGCGGACAGCGCGGTACTCTTTGCGCAAAAATTGCAGACCGTGACCCAGAATCTCTATGCCGTGAACACCCATGCGTTAAATCTGCCCCAATTAAAACAGGCCCATTGTGTGTATATCAGCAATGTTTCCTATATCCACCTGCCCAATCTGCAAAACAGCCGTGTGGTCATCAGCAAAAATTGTCCGATTATGCAACTGGATATTCCCGCCGGCAATGTGATTGAATATGCCGATACGCCCGTCAGTTTGGACGGCCTGCGTAAAATCTTGGCCGACCAGATTACGCAACGGATGAAAAACAGCCGTAAATCGCACTAAGTGCATGAAATCCAACAAAAAATCCCCGGGCCCGGGGATTTTTTGTTGCAGAACGGACGACCTTTAGAACATAAAGCGGATGCCCAGATCGCCCCCAAAGTTGTGCAGGCCGGACGCCACGTCAACATAGTTGTAACGGGCCGCCAAGTCCACCGCGAAGTACTGCATATCAAACGACACCCCCAGCGTCCCCATGGCCGAGAAGCGTGTGTTGCTCTTGCTGTGTTCGGGAACGAATTCACCGGCACGTTTCACATCGGTGAACGCAATACCGGCACCCACACCCACGAACGGACGCACGATCTGATAATCGCCGAATTCCATATAGGTGTTGAACAACAAGGTTTGCAGTTTCGTATGAACATCAACCGCCGCACCTGTGCCAAAATCGTTATGATCTTTGGATTTGCTGTACAGGGAATATTCAATTTCGCTGCGGACGGTGTCGCACACTTCCAAACCTAACGCGGCACGACCCTGCCAGACCATGTCCGTCATCCCTTCTTTGTGACCGTTAAAGTTGTAGTTCATGTTGGTGTAGCCCAATCCCCCACGCAACGCGATATACGGATCCAGGCCCCACAACTGCCAACTGCTTTCGGTCGGGCTCATCCCTGCGAACGCCGGGCAAGCGATCAACGCCGCCAAGGTCGAGATAACTATTTTTTTCATTTTCTTTCTCCTTTTTTTGGTTAATGGTTGTATCAATGGTTTTCATGTCAACGCTATCATTCTATCAAAGGCTTTTTCATCTTTGCATAGGTATGGATTCCGCCGCTATATACTGGTTTTCCGGCGCCGCGCCTTTAATCCTATGGCTTTGAACGGGGTCCTCTCTTAAAATAAAGCCCCATAGAGCAAGAGGCAAAACATGAAAAAATCCGTCACATCCAAAAATCCGACCACAAAATATTATCATCAAAAATACCCCAAACAGCATCAAGCCTATCCGGGGCTGGAATCCAAAATGACCCCGCGCCCCGATTGCGGCGAAGAAACCTATGTCGGGGCCGAACGCCTGATGGGACGGCGCGCCCTGATCACCGGGGGCGATTCGGGCATCGGCCGGGCCGTCGCCATCGCCATGGCCCGCGAAGGGGCGGATGTCGCCCTGTCTTATTTACCGGCCGAAGAATCCGATGCCCGGGATACGGCCGAATACATCACCATGGCGGGGCAACGGGCCTTTTTATTTCCCGGCGATATTGGGATTGAAAAAAACGCCCGACGCATCGTTGATGACGCGGCCGCGGCCCTGGGGGGATTGGACATATTGGTATTGAATGCCGGCTATCAACAATACAGCGATAATATCGCAACCCTGGATACAGCCCAACTGCGCCGCACATTTGACATCAATTTATTTGCCATGTTTTGGATGACCCAGGCCGCCCTGCCCCACATGCGGGCGGGCGCCACCATTATCACCACAACGTCCATCCAGGCCTATCAACCATCGGAATCCTTGATTGATTATGCCGCGTCCAAGGCGGCGATTATGGCCTTTACGCGGGCCTTGGCCAAACAATTGGCCCCGCGCGGCATTCGCGTCAATGGGGTGGCCCCGGGGCCGATTTGGACCGCACTCCAGGTCGCCGGGGGCCGCGCCCAGAAAACCATTCCTGATTTTGGCATGGACACACCGCTGGGGCGCGCCGGTCAACCCGCCGAATTGGCGGCAACGTATGTTTTATTGGCATCGAACGCATCCAGTTACACCACTGCCGAAATATACGGCGTCACCGGCGGCAATCATACGATGTAATAAACACTTGCAACCATCAGAAAAAGATTTATAATACCCAGGACTTTTGACATAAAGTTCTGGATGCGTAGCTCAGTTGGTAGAGCAACTGACTCTTAATCAGTGGGTCCAGGGTTCGAGTCCCTGCGCGTCCACCAAAATAAAATAAGTGCCCCTTTGTGGGCATTTATTTTATTTTCGATTGATATGCAGGGACGAAGAACCCGTCAAAGCCGCGCAGCGGCGTGGGTTCGACAATGACTAGCAGAGACAAGCAACGCGCTGTCGATGCGTCAGGAATGCCCCGCAGTCTCGGCGCACAGCGTGCGACGGACGAGGGAAAACAAGTAGGCAAGACAAGCAAAGCGCCGTCGAGCCGTCACGGTTTCCCCGCAGGCATTTTAATGCCGAGGGAGTCCCTGCGCGTCCACCAAAATAAAATAAGTGCCCCTTTGCGGGCATTTATTTTATTTTCGATTGATATGCAGGGACGAAGAACCCGTTTTTTATTGTCGTCCCCATGAAATTATTTCTATAATTCATCAGAACTAACCCAGAGAGAATATATGACCCTGCAAGACGCTTTGTTTGATTTTGAGAAAAAATTAGGGAATGAATATAATATATTCAAAGGAAATCTGCTGTCCGATGCGGTAAAATCGCAATTGAGCACGGATTTCAACGCCTTTTTATTCGGCTTGATCTCGGATCAGTCTACCAAGGCGGAAATCGCATGGTCATTGCCCTGGAACCTTAAAGAACGTCTGGGACATTTTGATATGCGCCGCATTGCCGACATGCCTGTCACAGATTTGGAAAATATTTTAAAGACCAAGCCCGCCCTGCATCGCTATCCGGGCAATATCGCCAAGTATTTACACCGCGCGGCAAACATGATTTTGAACAATTACGATGGCATGGCCGCCAATATATGGACCGGCCAAACCGCCACCGAAACGATCAAGAGATTAGAAGATTTTAGTGGCATTAGTCATAAAAAGGCAGCCCTGGGCACATACCTATTGGTTCGTGATTTTGATGTTGATTTTCCGGATAAAGACGCAATCAATATCGCATACGATGTCCATATCCGTCGCATTTTTCTGAACGCCGGATTTGTGGAAACAGACACGCTGCCGAATGTCACAGCCGCCGCCCAAGAAATCTATCCAGAATTTCCGGGCCGGCTAACCAATATTTTTTGGGCATTGGGGCGTGATATATGTCGTCCGACATGGCCCCTGTGCCCACAATGTCCCATTCGGGATTTTTGCAAGAAAAACAAAACAGAAACACCAACAACCCTGTTTTAATTTTCCAAAAATGTGATTGCGATTTTACCCATAAAAATGATATGATGAAGTCAGAACCTGATGGGAATTGGGTTCGGGGCTGTCGTAGGCCTCATAGTTGAATATCTGATATTTCGGTGCATTGCGCCGTTATGTCCCCGACATATCCAGGCCGGGGAGCCGCAGGTGTATATATGAAGACCGCGGAATCTTTCAACTATGGATTTACGAACTCCCCGACCGCTGGCTTCCCTGGCGGTTTTATTTACCAAGGAGAGTTATTTTGAAACGTTTCATTTTATTTGTTTTGTTTTTTCTGTTGTGCCCCGACATGGCCATGTCCGCCACAAACACCGTACGCGTTTGCGGTTTTGTACGCCCCTATAAATCGGATTACAACACACCCTCTCTACTAATCAGCGAAGTC
>JAAVBR010000032.1 GCA_014802705.1 bacterium
CGGGATTTTGGGCAAGGTATGCAATGCGTTGGATTTTGGCGGGATTGGGCGAGATGGCGGGTATACACTGGTACCGTTGTCAATAAAAATCCCCAGATTCCGGGGCAAAAGAAACACCCCACGGAATTATCGTGGGATGCTCTATATTCCTGGCGGATGGGGAGGGATTCGAACCCCCGGTGGGGTTGCCCCCACGGTTGATTTCAAGTCAACTGCAATCGACCACTCTGCCACCCATCCGAAACCGTTGGCGCGCACCGGACCACAAATCGCCCGGCGGTGTCCCCTATTCTATCCTATTTTTTGCGCATTGCAACGGCAAAAATTGTCGCGCCCGCCACAAACATCACCGCCGACAGCAACTGCCCCATCGTCAATCCCCAACTGGTCAGGAATCCGATCTGGGCGTCCGGCGCACGAAACTGTTCACAGAAAATACGCACCGCCGCATATCCCATCCCCAGCACACCGGACAAGGCCCCCGGCCGCGCACGCAATTTTGTAAACCGCCACAGGCCGTACATCAGCGCGAACAGCAGCAACCCTTCGGTCGCGGCCTCGTACAAAGGACTGGGGTGACGCGCCGTATCCGACACACCATCAAAGATCACGCCCCAGGCCACATCCGTCGGCCGCCCCATAATTTCCATATTGATAAAGTTGGCAATCCGCCCGAAAAAGAGGCCGATCGGTGCCACCACTGCAATCGGGTCCAGAATCCGCCACGGATTGACGCGCGCCCGATGTGCCACCCAAAACACTGCGGCGATAACACCCAGCAGCCCCCCATGAAAACTCATCCCCCCGTGCCAAATGGCAAATATTTCCCACGGGTGTGTCCAAAAGAAGCCGGGGTTGTAAAACAACACATATCCCAATCGGCCGCCCAAAATCACCCCCAGCACAACGGCCGTAAACAGGTCATCCATCTGTTTTTTATTCAGCAGCGACGCCCCGCGCCCCGCGCCCACCAAGTGCCGCAAGAGCCAATAGCCCACCACAAACGCCGCCACATAGGCCAGCGCATACCACCGCACATCCAACGCCCCCAACGACAACGCCACCGGCGAAAAAGCCTGAATCACGATCGCCATCTAAAAATCCCCTTGCTTATTTATTCTTGAAATAACGTTTTCATTGTATTATATATCCGGTATATGAACAAGGAGAAAAAGATTATGGTCGCACAAAAAACGACAAAGAAACCCGCCCCGCGCACGGTGCGCGCCACACGCGTTGCCGCCAAAACAACGGGCGATATGGGATCATACCTGCGCCGCATTTTCGGCCTGATGGGGGCCGCGGTGGGGGTGAGCGCCATTACGGCGGCGTTAACCATCTTTGGCGGGGGCATTTATTGGTTTATCAATGCCACCGGAACTGGGTTTTCGGCCCTGTACTATGTGATTTTGTTTGGCGGATTGGGGCTGTCCATCTGGGCCCAGGCACGTGCCTTCTCGCTGAAACCCACGACGGCGATTTTGTTGCTGGGGCTGTACGCGATTTTAATGGGCTTTGCCATGACGCCCCTGATCTGGGCGACGTTGGCGGTGAACCCCGTATCTATTCTGATGGCGTTTGTCATCGCGGCCGTCATGTTTGCGTGCATGGCATTATTCGGCTATAAAACGGTCAAAGATTTATCTTTCCTGGGGACATTTCTGTTTATCGGCATGATCGGATTGATCCTGGTTGGGTTGGCATCGCTGATCTGGCCGTTGGGAACCGGCTTTGCCACATTCGTCTGCGCGGCGGGCGTGCTGATCTTTGCATTGTTTGCGGCCTATGATATGCAGTCGTTGAAACGGGCGTATTATGCCGTCGGCAATGATACCCAGAAAAATCAACTGGCGGTCTTGGGGGCGTTGCACATGTACATTTCGTTCATCGCAATGTTTGAATATATCCTCAGCCTGCTGAATCGAAACAATTAAGTGTCCAAAACCAAAGCCCAAAAGGAGTATCAAAATGGCTTATCAAGTTGACCCATCCAAATGTATTGCGTGCCACACCTGTGTGGGGGCATGCCCGGTGTGCGCGATTTCTGTCGCGGACGATCAAAAGGCGGTGATAGACCCGGCCAAATGCATTTCGTGCGGCACATGCGCGGCGGTCTGTCCGGTGGGGGCGATTGCCCCGGCCATGGCGGCGGCCAAACCGGCCGCCCCGGTTGTCGAAATGAAACCGGCGACCGATACGGATATCAAAACCGCGGCGTAAACGGCGCCCAAATAAGAAACGGGGACTTTGGTCCCCGTTTTTTATTGCGTTGCCTGTGACATCCCGGCACTAGTGCCCATGGGCAGCATTACGGAAAATCAATTTATCGATACGATTTCTTTTGCTGCGCACCATGTCTTGCAGGACCAAGGCCGCCAGACCGCACACCACCAGCGCCGGATAGGCCACCATATTCACATCGCGCACATCCACATCGACCATGCGGGTCAATCCGTGCCGTCCCAACAACACCAACAGGGCCGATCCCGCCAACGTGCACATGGCAATCGCCATGCCGTTCAAGACATTCAGCCGCCGCGTTTCCGTTTCCATCACACTGACCCGCATGATTTCATCAATGGCCTGGTGCCGGGGATCAGAACGCGTTTGTTTTTGTTGGGCCGCGGCCATTTCATCCGCGGGCGTAATCAGGTTATAGGTATCGCGCGGATTGCGAAACAACGGGCGCGACCGTCCCAACAACGGCGTCACATACGGGGCGTTGGTCGGCGCCGCGGCGGCCGGTTGGGCGACATCGGCCATCGGGGCCGGCGCGACCGGTGCGACCGATGCGGCCGGACGCATCGGCTGGGGACGCGATCCCAAATACGCCGGATGCGATTCCACCCATTGGATCTGGGTTTCGGGTTGCGCCATCGGGGCCGGCGCCGGCTGCGGCGCGACCGGCGACGTCACAGCAATCGGTTCAACGTCGGTTTGCGGTGCCGGCTGGGGCGCGACCTGCGGTGTCACAGCGACCGGTTGAACATCGACCGGTGCGACCGGCTGCGGCGCGGCGGGGATCAAATCATCATGCGCCCCAAAAACATTCCCGGGCGTATCCAGAATTGTCTTGGCCACGGCCAACCGGAAAAAATCGTTCTGGGTCACCGGGTGAACATCATCTTCGATCCGCTGATAACGGACGATACCTTGTTCATAGGCCGCCTTGATTTGATCTGGCTGGGCGCTTTCCGACACCCCCAGCAGGCGTGCCGCCTCGGCTCGGGTCATCGTTTTCATGGCTTATCCTCTTACCTTGGCAAAGAATACGGCCGCGCGGTTAAACGCCGATTTACGGAATTTTTCCGCCCGGTTGATAACGCTGTAAATCGCAGCCGGCGCGCCAACCAAACAGCCGCCTGCGATCATGCGGACGATTTCTTCGTCCAACAAATCAATCATCACACCGATATAGGCCCACGCCCCCGCCAACAACATGGCGGCCACACCGGCACCCGCCACACGGGTCAGCGCTTTGGTGGTATTGACGGCTTTCACAATCTTGTCCACGTTCAGCATTTGTTCCGGGGTCAATTTGTGGGTTTCCTTGCACCAGGCCAAACGCTTGACCAATTCGTTCAAATCGATCTTTTCCACCTGGGTTTTCTTGCCCTTTTGGCCGCCCTTTAATTTCACATCATCGGGGAAAACCGATTGCGGATCCCCAACGAACGCAGCAGACCGGGGGTCAGACGCGTTTGCATCCGGCCGCGGGGCCTGATGCGGGGTTTCCATACGCGGGGCCGCGCCCTGGGACGCATGGGACGTCGTGGAATGATCGATCGGTTGGGAATCCCCGACGAACGCGGCGGACCGGGGATCGGACGCCTTATGGGCGGAATCCGTCGCCGCATCACGGACCGTTTCTTTCGGGGCGGGTTCGACCGGTTCGGCGGCCGGCGCCGGATTCGCGTTGATTCTGGTCCCGTTCAATTTGGCCATTTTGATATCCCAGGCACTTTGTTCCAGCGCCGGATCCAACTTGCCCTTCTTGGCCAATTTTTCGGCATCATCCAGACGTTTTTTGGCCGCTTTCCAGCGCATTTCGGTCAATTTCAGAATTTTCTTTTGGGCACCGATTTTCAATCTGTAATCCATCGGCCGGGGCATCGTGAATTCAATATCGACCAGGCGACTCTGCGCCGCCAAGTATGTCTTGTGCGCCTCGCGTTCCAGTTTGGCCAACTTGGTCAAGTGACTGGTCGCGCGATGTTCGCGTTCTTCTTTTTCTTTATAGGCCCGTTCAGTGGGGGTCATGGACATCTCTTCCATGGCTTTTTTCCGGGCACGACGCTGGGCGGCGCGTTCGTCCACTTCACGTTGACGTTCTTCACAATCTTTCTGGCCGGCATGACGGGCGGCATTATATTCTTTCATAAATTCCGCGTTACGCCGCGCCAGGTATTCTTCATACGAAATCCCCATTTCCGCCGCCTGGGCACGACCCTGCGCCTCGGCATTCTCAACCGCTTCACGGGCGCGCCGTTCGGCCTCTTGACGTAAAAATTCTTCGTTGGACCGTTTGATACGTTCCTGTTCCGCTTTTTCCGCGGCGGCTTTACGGGCAGCAGCCTCTGCGGCGGCGGCTTTTTCGGCGGCCGCTGCCGCCATGCGGGCGGCTTGCTGCTTCACATATTCCTGGCGGGCCAATTCTTCGGCCGCAATACGTTGCGCTTCGGCGGCCTGCGCGGCGCGGGCCGCCGCTTCGGCACGGGCACGACGGGCGGCGATTTCATCCGCCTCGGTCTTTTCTTCCCTGTATTGGGCATATTTCTGGCGTGTCCATTCCGCCCCCTGGGCTTCTTTGCGCCGGGCGGCCTCTTCCTTTTGTGCACGGAACGTGGCATCCGCGACGTGTTTCGCCTCGTTCAGGCGTTGCACCGTCTCTTTGGCCTGCTGTGAACCCGCATTCAAATCGGCATAATGCAGCCACATCTTTTGACGATAGGCTTCTTTAATTTCTTGTTCCGTGGCATTGATACCCAGTCCCAGTTCCCGCATCGCTGTCACAAAATCCATTGTCTGCGCCATATTTTATCCCTCATTTTTTTATTTTCACACTTATAATATATACAATTTTTAAAATTTGTCAATACTTTTTTATAATTTTTCTTTATTATTGCAAAATGATTGCAAATGACCCAAACCCACGATAAGATACAGGAAAATTTAAGTCAATCGATGGGGGTTATCATGCCGGCAAAATCAATCAATGATGTTATCGCCTTGTGCAAACGGCGGGGCTTTATCTTTACAGGATCTGAAATCTATGGGGGCCTGGGCGGTGCCTATGATTACGGGCCGTACGGCGTGGAAATGATGAAAAACATCCGCGACGCGTGGTGGAACACCATGATTTATTCCCGTGACGATGTCGAAGGCCTGGACGCCGCCCTGATCACCAACCGGCTGCTGTGGAAATATTCGGGACACGAAGGATGCTTTTCCGACCCGCTGGTCGAATGCAAGAAATGCGGCGCCCGCATGCGCCAGGATAAAATGGCCGACCCCACCAAGTGCGACAATTGTGGTTCATCGGATTTGACCGAACCGCGGCCCTATATGCTGATGATGGGGCTGTCCATTGGGGCGACGGCCGACGGGGAAATCAACGCGTACCTGCGCCCGGAAACGGCGACCACCACCTATACGAACTTCAAGAATGTTTTGGACGCGCGGCCGCATAAACTGCCCTTTGGCATTGCCCAGATCGGCAAATCGTTCCGCAATGAAATTTCCCCGCGCGGCTTTGTGTTCCGCATGCGCGAATTTGAACAGGCCGAAATGCAATACTTTGTCCGCCCCGGCGATGACGACCAATATTTTAACATGTGGCGCGACGCGCGTCTGGCGTGGTGGATCAACGTGTTGGGCATTCCGGCCGACAAATTGCGCCTGACCCCGCATGAAAAATTGGCCCATTATGCCAAGGCCGCCGTTGATATCGAATACGAATTCCCCGATGGCTTTGACGAAGTCGAAGGTGTTCATAACCGCCAGGACTTTGACCTGGGGTCGCATACCAAGGGTCAAAATGAATTGAACATCACGGCGAACGTGATGGAAAACAAAGACAGCACCACCAAATTGGCGTACAGTGACCCGCAGACCGGTGAAACCATTGTGCCGTACGTGATTGAAACCGCCATGGGGATGAACCGCGCGATGTTGGCGGTCATGATCAACGCGTACACGGACGAAGATCTGGGCGACGGCAAATCCCGCATCGTGCTGAAATTAAAGCCGCGCCTGGCCCCGGTCAAGGCGGCGGTGATCCCGCTGGCCCGCAATGTGCCGGAATTGGTGGATATATCGAACAATTTGGTCGCGCGCCTGCGGGGATTGGGATTGGGCCGGATTGAATTGGAAAATTCGGGCAACATCGGTAAAAACTATCGCCGGCATGACGAAATCGGCACACCGATTTGCATCACGGTGGATCACCAAACGATCGAAGACAACACCGTCACCATCCGCCATCGCGACACCATGGCCCAGGAACGCGTCCCCTTGGACGACATTGTGCCCCGGTTCTTGGCACTGTTTGCGGCCTAAAAAAATCGCCCCGTTTGGGGCGTTTTTTTGGGGTGCGCGGCGCCATACGGCATTTTATCCCATCTGTCA
Source organism: bacterium (assembly GCA_014802705.1). Taxonomy (GTDB): domain Bacteria; phylum Pseudomonadota; class Alphaproteobacteria; order Rs-D84; family Rs-D84; genus Enterousia. Next base: position 6,628 of record JAAVBR010000032.1, read on the forward strand.
AGACAAAAGATATTTTGACATTATTCCTATTCTGACGCATGCTTATCCCTGTTGTGTCATAAAAACACGCTGTTGCCAATAATGGGTGGCGTGGATGCAACACCCAGTCTTGCCAATAATGGGGGCTGGTCTTTCATCAAGAACGATAAGGAGTTAAATGATGAAAAAAACATTAAACGCGGTCATCGCCGCATCTGTTTTGGCAACGCCTGCCATGGCGGCCAACATGGAAAATCCGATGTACATGCCCGGCGCCCGGGAATTTTATTCCAAACTGTCCAACGGTTTGATGTTAAAGGTCGCCGACGATTCCGCGGCCCACAAGGACAAGGGCCAAGATGGCAAAGTTGAATTTCCGATTATCCGGATCCAGGAAGAACTGGGGTTCGGGATCACCGATCGTTGGTCGGTGCACGGATCGGTCCAATACACGCACGATAATGACATCGGCCGTACCGGTCTGTCGGCGGGGCGTCTGGGGACGACATACCGTCTGTTGAAAATGAACAATGGTTTGATGTGGGACGTCTATGGCGACCTGCACCTGGGGGGGCTGGGCGAAATGCGCGGCCAGTATAATATCGCCGGGGATTCCAAAACTGCCCAAACAATGATGGCCGGCTTGATGGCCCAAGGCATGTCCCAAACCCAGGCCGCGACAATGGCCTTGGGTGCATCCCTGGCCAATGCCCATGGCGTGATTGACTATGATAACTACTCCAACGGAATGTGGGGTTTCCATGTCGGGACCAAATTCGGGATGGAATGGAATCATAAACTGACCACCAGCGCCTTTGTCGAAGTCCTGCGCACATTCGGCGATGACAACAGCACCATCCGTCTGGTTGGTTCCAACACACCGATCTTGCCGGGCTATTCAACGGCCTTGGTCATGGCAATGATGGCGGCCCCGTCCGAAATCAATGCCAAGTTCAAATCGACAACCGAAGTGAACGCGGGGGCCAATGTCTTCTATCAAATCGACAGCAAATGGTCAACCGGTGCCTGGTTCCGCTATGAACATCATGCGGACCAAGGCATTGATAAAATCACGACCAAGGTGTCGGCTGAATTGGAAACGATCAAAAAGGCCCTGGAACAGAAACTGGCCGACATGAACGACGGGTTTGACGATTACATCATCGGCCTGTCGGTCGCGCACCAGTTTACCGACCACGCCCAGGTGGCGCTGTACGGCGAATACACCTTTGACACGGCGCATGCCCGTTCCCAGAACGGCACCGATGCCAAGGTCGAAGCCGGCGTTCGCGTGAACTTCAAGTTCTAAAACAAAAAACAATTATATTGGACACGGCCGGACCCGTTATCGGGTCCGGTTTTTTATGGATCCGCCGGAATTATTATCTCTTTTTTTGGGGACCTTTTTATGATATAATGCCGGCATAAGGAAATGGATATTATCATGAAACGCATCCGGATTTCTGCCGCATTGGCGGGTGTTTTGTTGGGATGGTCTGGGGTGGCGAACGCCGCCTATCCGGTCTATCCGTCGTATCAGACGGCCGCCCGCACCGGCACCTATGCCCCCGGCGTCAATCCCTATTACCCCCAGGCGGTCACCCAACAACAACCCCAGGTTATCGCCATGCCGACCACCGTCAACACCACCGCGGTCCAGCCGACGCGTATCACAGGCGCCCTGCCGCGGGTGGGGTCCACCGCATCAACCGCCGGGCGGCAATATTATCAGCCGGCCGACTATGACCGCCTGGCCGACAGTGGCCTGTACGTCGGTCTGTCGGCGGGATACGCCGCATCCGTCATGGGGGGCATTACGGCGGATTATGCCGGTGAACAGAACGCTTTCTTTGTCCCCGGCGCGTTTAAACAGGCGGATTTCAGTGCCGACACCGTCATCCCGTTACAGATTTCGGTCGGGGCGGCGTTAAATAACGATTTCCGCGCGGATTTCTCTTATTTACGTTATGGGGGCCTGTCCTATCCGGGCACGGTTGAAACATCGGACGGCGCGGGCGGCTATATCACGGCGGCGGTTGATGGTGGCGCCATCACGGCCAACGCCACGATGTTAAACGTCTATTACAACATTGATTCTTATACCGGATACCTGGCGGGCGGATCATTGCGGCCGTACGTGGGGGCCGGTGTGGGGCTGTCGGTCAACACGTTGGCGGACTATGTGGTCTATGACGCAACATTCTATTCGGAAAAAGAACCCGCCTATGCGGTGGCCGGCGAATTGACCGGGATTTCGGATATCTATGCCTATCACAACGGCGGCACCACCGAACAGTTGGCGTTTATGTTAGAGGGCGGCGTCAGCACGGAATTAGAGGGCGGCATCAAACTGGATTTCTTTGTCCGGTACAGCAATCTGGGGCGCGTCAAAACATCGGGCAGCATTATCGTTTCCCAAACCGAATGGTTGGGTGACGGCGCCGGTGGCGAGTATGAGGCCCCCTATGACAGCGTCTTTCATTACACCAATTGGTACGAAAGCGGCCGTTTAAGCACCGTGGACGTTGGCGTCCGGTTAAGATTACAGTTCTGACGACCCCGTCGCTTTGCGGCGTTTGACCCCAGGGAGGGGGGATCACACGATGACATCGCGCACTTTGATTTTATCCATACCCGCACTGTTGTGCGCCCTGCCCCAGGTATCCTGGGGCGCCATTCGCGTGGGCAACCTGTCGCGCAGTTATGCCGCCTCTTATAACCAGGTGACCGGGGCCCCGAACGCGGCCGCCATGGCAACATCCGATACCGCCGTCCCCGCCGCCACTGTCCCCGGCGCCCCCGTTGCCCAATCCACAGATGGCGCCACGGACGGCCTGCCGGTGCGGGTGGCCAATGCCGCGACCGCGGCCATGATCGCGCGCGGCGACGTCAATGCGCCGGCGACGATGGCCACACTGGAATCCTGTGCGGCGATTTATCCGGGCGGCGATTTTGCCTGGGACACGCCGACGGTGGGTCTGCGCACGGGTGGGACCCCCACCTGCGTCGCCACAATTGAAATGCGCACCCGCAATGATCGGGGCACCGAATTGGTGTTGGCCCGGGCCAACCTGGCCACGGGCGACACGGTGATCTGCAACATTGAGGCCTTTCCGGAATCCGGATACAACATCACAAACGTCGAAGACACCACATTCCCCCGCGACAGCGAACCCACCATGGATGACGTGACGCGCGCCATGAATAACGAACAAAAGAAAAACGCAGGCCTCAAAATCGTGGCGGGGGCCCTGGGCGGTGGTTTGATGGGGAACGTCACCGGAAAAAATGATCCGGGCCATGACAGCATGCTGGGGACCAGCAAATCCAAAATGGGCAATTCGGCGATCGGCGCCCTGGCGGGCGCGGCCATTATGGCCGGCAATGCCTATGGCGGCAAGGTTGCCGGGGACATCATCCTGTCCGCCGGGGTCAACGCGGCGGCGGGCGCCACCATTGGCAACATTATGTCAACCAACAACAGCGTGTACCGCGTCGAAGATTGCGAAATCAACCATGGCCAATCGAAGTGCCTGTGGGGGGTCGTCGCATCCGTCACCCCGATTTCGACGGACGAAGTGGCGTTTTATAACCTGTCCACTGACGCATCCATGGTCTGCACCCAGGTCAATAGCGACGGCACCTATGACAGTTGCAAACCGGCGACTCTCGGCTCTCTGGGCTTTCCGCACTACAACACCGTGGACGACGCGATCGAAGATCGCTTTCAGCAAATTCAAGCCGACGGCAGTGTCCAATACACCTA
>JAAVBR010000033.1 GCA_014802705.1 bacterium
CCCGTGCATTCAAGAAAGATTTTGATGCAATATATCCAGATGCTTCTGACAAGGTCACCTGTATTTGTAACCCATTGGATATAGAATCCGTTCAACGCAATGCCAAGAAAGATGTTGCACCCAAGTGCAAGTATTTTGTTCATGTTTCCAGGCTGGATATTGACAAGGATATTAAAACGGTTATTCGTGCATTTGATATCTTTTCAACGCATCATAAAGATGTTAAATTATACATTATTGGCGACGGGGTACAACGTCAATATCTGCAAGATTTGGCAAAAAATAATCAAAATATTATATTTACAGGACAAATTAACGAACCGTATCATATGATATCCGGCGCAAAAGCATTGATTTTATCCTCAACAATAACCATAGGTGAAGGTCTGGGTGTTGTACTGATAGAGGCACAGGCACTTGGAACATTGGCCATATCCTCAAATGTTCCATCTGGTCCAGCTGAAGTTTTAATGAATGGGGATGCGGGCATATTATTTGAGTCACGAAATGTAAATCAGTTGGCAGATATTATGCAAGACGTTATAGAAAATCCAAAAAAATATAAATCGCGTATTCAAACAGCAACGAAAAATTTAGACAGATTTAGTGCCAGGGAACGTGTTAAACAAATGATAGATTTGATTGAAAATCAGCCAGAAAAATCGCCGCGAAATTCAAGAATCCGTCACAGTCACAAATATAGTCAAAAAACGATTTGATACATTATTGAAATCTTTGGATTCTAGGTACAATGAATGGATGATTCTCATACTGGGACAGAAAACTTCTGATAATTATGGATGGACAGTATCGCTAGAAAATCTGGGCAATGCCCAGATTTTCTATACCTCAAATCCAGACGCATACCATGATATAATATTATTGGGATACCATGTCATATTATACTTTGCACCCACCGTAAAACTATTTGCCGTTTTACTCATAGCTGTACACGTCATATTTGCATCACTATTACCACAAGTCACTAGCGTATAGTATGCATTTGAATATTTAATTGGCAAAGTTATTGTTGAATTTTCTTGCGACGTTGGAAGAATACATCCCCCCTGTTCAACCCAGCCGGATTTGTATTTCCGGTACCACGTGTATCCGTTGGCGGCCGATGGCGTCTGGAATGCCACCACATAATCCGCATTGGCCGGAATACCATCGCTGGCGCGCGCCAGGGGCGTGCCGCCCGGCGTTACCCCGTCATGCACGCGCAGGGTCTTGGCATCCGTATCCATCGTCACTTCGCCCAGCGCCCCGGTAAAGGTGTTATGTTCCACCGACGTCCCACGCCGAATTTTAATTTGTCTAGACATATTTTCGCTCCTTTGTGGGGGCAAATACCGGAGGACCACATAAAAAAAGACCGATGACGTCCGTCATCGACCTATAAGATTGTGGGGTATATTTCCCGGTGGCCCCCTTGGATCCTTAGATAGTTCAATCGCATCCGTTGTCAAGGGGGACAAAATATTGATTTGATAATGGGAATAATATAGGCTATCATTCCGTGAATTCAAACCAACGGGAACATCATGACAGAACTGGAAATCATTCAAAATTCAGAATATTTTGATGCATCATATTATTATGCACAACGCCCCGATGTCTTGGCGGCCGGTGTCGATGCGGCATATCATTATCTGAATTGTGGTTGGCGCGAAAATTCAAACCCATCACCCAAGTTTGTGACGCAACTGTATTTGACACATCATACGTGTGACCGGTGTCCGTTGTTGGATTACATTGAACATGGCGCGGTGGGAGATTACAGCGGCCGCGCATCGGCGGACGATATCCGCAAATATCGTCATCGCCGCCGCTGGCGGCCACGAATGTTTCGCACGGCATGTTATACCTATGTATCGCGTGGATATGATGATTTGATTTCACATCAGTATATTGTACCAGATTGGGATTACATCTGTTTTACCGACGACCCCGATTTAATCCGCCGCAAACGGGTTGGCATATGGAAAATTCGGCGGGCATTGTGCACCAAATATGATTCGAAACGGAACAGCGGTTGGCACAAAACACATCCGGGAAAATGTTGTCGCGGATACCGGGATTCGGTCTGGATTGATGCGAATGTCAGTGTCCTGACGCCCTATCTAGCGGATGAAATTCGGACGCGTCAGGCCGATATATTAAGTCCCATTCATAATCATCGGGATTGCATTTACGATGAAACGGATATTGTCCAAGAATGGAATCTGGATACGGTTGAAAAATGTTCGGCGATGCGCCATTTGTTGGAATCCAGTGGTATGCCACGGCATTATGGTCTGAACGAGACAAATATTGTTTACCGGCGTCATCGTAACCGTGTGGTACGTAAAATCGATACCATGTGGTGGGATTTAATTCTAAAATATTCACGCCGCGATCAATTGTCGTTGTCATACATCTTGTGGCGGCATGGCATCCGCCCCACCGATATTGCCACAAACAACACGCGCGAAGATCGTATCAATTTCTATGTTGCGCAACATACAAAGGCAACAAAATCCGCCACGTTCCTGGGTAATTCTATGAAATACGGTTTTTGGGACTGGGTTCAAATGCGCGTTTTATGTTCACTGATACCGGTCAAAAAGTGGCGCCATAATGCCCGCCGGCATATTCGGCGTAAATTAAAGGGTACAGAAACTAAAACAGAGACAGAGACGCAATTGATTGAACCTTTACCAAATCCTTTGCCCCCGGCCGATATGACACCTGTCGTTCAAAGCGTATCAGAGAATCAAATTTCGCTCAGAGATTGTCCAGAAGAAAAATTGCCACAATTATTACGCCAAAAGTTCTTTGAATATACTGGTAAGTGGCCATCACAGGAATTAGAAACATTAAATGAAAAAATCATATGGGCCCAGATGTTTAATGCAACCGATCTAAAAACAAAATTGGCTGACAAATATACGGTTCGTGATTATGTGGCGGATAAAATCGGTGACACATATTTAACAAAACTATATGATGTATGGGACGATGTAAATCAGATAGATTTTACATCATTGCCAGATAAATATGTATTAAAATTTAGCGAAGGTAGTGGCAAAGTTCTATTAGTGCCGAATAAAAATAAATTAGATATAGAACATGCCAAACAACAAATTATAAGTTGGCAGAATAATCCTTTTTGGTTGATGGCTTGTGAAATGCAATACAAAAATTCAGCAAAGAAAATTATAGCCGAGGAATTTATTGATACAAAAATAGAATACAAATTATGGATATTTCATGGCAAATGCAAATTTATCAAAATTGAAATCATGAACGATTTTGCAGAAAATGGCAAACCAGATAATCAGTTTGGGAAATTCTTTTATCCAGATTGGACACCCGCTGATTTTAGAACGATTGGTGACGAACCGAATTTCAATATACCAAAACCCAATAAATTAGACGAACTGATTAAAATTTCAGAAATTCTGGCAGAACCATTTGATTTCGTTCGTGTTGATTTCTTTGAAACCCACAAAGGCAAACTTGTTTTTGGTGAAATGACATTTAGCCCTGCGGCCGGCGGCGTTCATTTTGAACCAGCTTCCAAAAATATAGAATTTGGAAAATTATGGACATTACCACCGCGTGATGACAATGGATTTGCCATATATGAAAAATAAAAAACCGGCGGGAATATCCGCCGGATGATGTGCCTATTATATCATAAATCGGGGCGCGGCGCAATCAAAATCTGGCGATCAGGCGCGCGACGGTCGGCGGGCTGACCCGCAATTGGCGCGCAATGCCCCGCATGGATACCCCACGCGCCAACATATCCTGCACGTGGGCGACCCGCCCATCCAATTTATGCGTCCGATTACGCGATCCGACCACCCGCCCCAGGGATTGCCCCATCGCCCGCCGCCGCGCCAGGCCTTCGCGCGTACGCAGGGATATTAAATCGCGTTCAATTTCCGCCGACAATCCGAACGCAAATGCCAAGACTTTGGATTGAATATTATCGCCCAGTTCATAGTTGTCTTTGACCGTATATAACCGCGCGCCGCATTGCATGCAATGTTCCAACACGCGCATGATCATAAACAATCGCCGCCCCAGGCGCGACAGTTCCGAACAGATAATCACGTCCCCCGTCCGCAGCCGCCGCAGACACCCGCCCAGCGCCCGCCGTTCCGGTTCCGTCGTGCCCGAAATCCCCGCGTCTTGGATATAGCGTTCAATCCGCAGCCCCAGGGATGCGGCCTTGGCCTCGATCCCAATCTTTTGATTTTCGCAGTCTTGTTTATCCGTGCTGACACGGATATAGCCGTACACCATCTTCTCTCTCCTTTGGTTTGTGCCAAAGGTTATCGTGGCATACAATATTTATTTCACCAGATAATCCATCACCAAATTCGCCAAGTGCAACCCAAATGCCCCCGTCACCGTCACAATGGATCCGAACGTGTGGCCGGGCGTGCTTTGGGGCGCCGCCGCCTCCACCGAATAGACCGTCATCACATCCGGCAGATTCCGCCCCCGCACCATGCGCCGCATCGCGGCCGCCATGGGGCACACGGTCGTTTTGGACAATTTCCCCACGCGAATGGCCGAAATATCCCGCTTGCGCGCGGCGCCCATACTGGACACGACCGGAATGCCCCGCGCCGCGCACCATGTGTACAGCGCGACCTTGGAACTTAAACTGTCAATCGCATCAATCACGATATTGGGGGCCGCGGCCACATCGGTATCCGCATCCCAGAAAATCTGGTGCGTCACAACATCCGCATCCGGATTGATGTCCCGTACCCGCGCCGCGGCCACATCCACTTTGGCCATGCCCACGGTGGACGTCAAGGCAAACAGTTGCCGGTTGATGTTGGACGTGTCCACCGTATCATTGTCAATTAAAATCAAATGCCCGACGCCGGAACGGGCCAAGGCCTCGATCGCGAACGACCCGACCGCGCCGCATCCGACCACCATCACGGTGGCGTGCGCCAACCGTTCCACCGCCGCGTCGCCCAACAACAAACGAATCCTGTGTAATCTATCCATGATGCGTCACCCGTAATGTATTTTGATAAATCATATCTGTCATATCCATCCCGCGGCGGGCCAAAATCCCCCGCACAATGTCCGCCAACCGCACATCGGCGCGCCCGTCACTTTCAACCAGGATGCGGGTCACCGGCGCCACTTCCACGCCCCGTGCACCCGCGCCCGC
>JAAVBR010000034.1 GCA_014802705.1 bacterium
AATTCATGGGGATTGGCAAGGATTCCTTTATTCTTTATTCCTAGATTTTTCTTGACATTTATGGGGCTGTCCATTATAGTGTGTACGCTTTCCGTGTAAACAAGGAAAGAAAAAAACACAGAAATCTGCTTCTTTTGACAGATTTATAATCACGGCGTGGCCGTTGAGATAAGTCTGGGGGCGGGTTTTGTACAGGTAAAAAGTGAAGAACAAACAAAGAGATCTTTGAATGCCAACAGTAAACCAACTGATTCGGAAACCGCGTAAAAAGGTTGTCGTGAAATCCACGGCCCCCGATATGATGGAAAGCCCCCAGAAACGTGGGGTTTGCACGCGTGTTTACGTTACCACACCGAAAAAGCCTAACTCGGCCCAGCGTAAGGTGGCCCGTGTGAAACTGGCGAACGGCCGCGAAGTGACGGCTTATATTCCGGGCGAAGGCCACAATCTGCAGGAACATAGCGTTGTTATGATCCGTGGCGGCCGCGTCAAGGACTTGCCGGGGGTGAAATACCACATTATCCGTGGTGTCTTGGATACCAAGGGCGTCGACAGCCGCAAGCAGGGTCGTTCGCTGTATGGGGCCAAGGTGAAAAAATAATAAACGCGTGCCGGGACCTGTCCCGGGGCGAGTAATTTGTGGCATCCGCCACAGGTGAAGAAAACATAAGGAAAAGCAAAAATGTCAAGACGCAAAAGCGCAACAAAACGTGAAATCTTGCCAGATTCCAAATACGGGAACCTGGTGGTGGCAAAATGTATCAATTTGGTGATGTGGGATGGCAAAAAAGAAGTTGCCGAAAACATCGTTTATGATGCGCTGGATAAATTAAAGAAAATTGCCAAAGATGGGGATGAACTGGCCGCTTTCTTAGAAGCGGTGGATGCCTTGAAACCGTCGGTCGAAGTCAAGGGCCGTCGTGTGGGTGGTGCGACCTATCAGGTGCCGGTCGAAGTGCGTCCGGTGCGTCAGCAGACATTGGCGCTGCGCTGGTTGGTGATGTTTGCGCGCAAACGCGGCGAACGCGCCATGGCGGACCGTTTGTTTGGTGAATTGCGCGATGCGTTGGCCGGACAGGGCGGGGCGTTCAAAAAGAAAATTGACACCCATAAAATGGCCGAAGCGAACAAAGCGTTTGCCCATTTCCGCTGGTAATCAATCGGAATCAAACAATCACAAACAAGGGAAAAGAGTAATATGTCTGTTGGAAAAACCGCACCTTTGCATATGTACCGCAATATCGGCATTATGGCCCATATTGACGCGGGTAAAACGACCACATCGGAACGCATTTTGTTCTATACCGGTAAAACGTACAAGATCGGCGAAGTGCACGATGGCGGCGCCACCATGGACTGGATGGAACAGGAACAGGAACGCGGGATCACCATTACGTCCGCGGCGACAACATGTTTCTGGCGCGATCATCGTATCAATCTGATCGATACGCCGGGGCACGTGGACTTTACGATGGAGGTGGAACGTTCCCTGCGCGTTTTGGACGGGGCCGTCGCGGTGTTCGAATCCGTGTCCGGTGTTCAGCCCCAGACCGAAACCGTTTGGCGCCAGGCCGACCGTTACAACGTGCCGCGTATCTGCTTTATCAATAAAATGGACCGTACGGGGGCGAATTTCTTCCGCTGTGTCGACATGATCCGCGAACGTCTGGGGTCGAACCCGTTGGTGGTGAATTTCCCGATCGGGGCGGAAAACGAATTCCGCGGTGTTGTGGACGTTGTGGAAATGAAGGGGATTGTCTGGGAAGACGATATGGGCAAAGATCCGCACATTGTCGATATTCCCGAAGATCTGCGTGCCAAGGCCGAAGAATTGCACAACAAACTGATCGAAGAAGTTGTGACCTTGGATGACGCCATCATGGAAGCCTATATGGAAGGCAAAGAACCCGATGTCGCCACGATCAAGAAATTGATCCGCAAGGGGACCATCAATCAGAACTTTAACCCGATTTTGTGTGGGTCTGCGTTCAAGAACAAGGGTGTGCAGCCGTTGTTGGATGCGGTGGTGGATTATTTGCCGAGCCCGCTGGACATTCCGGCGATCAAGGGCACCAAAATGGATCGCGAAACGACCGACGAACGTCATGCGTCTGCCGACGAACCGTTCAGCGCCCTGGCGTTTAAAGTGGCCAACGATCCGTTTGTGGGGAACCTGATGTTCATCCGTATTTATTCGGGGAAACTGCAATCCGGTTCTTATATCTATAATGCCAACCGCGACAAACGCGAACGCGTGGGCCGTATGTTGTTGATGCATTCGAACAACCGCGAAGAAATCAAAGAAGCATCCGCCGGGGACATTGTGACCTTGGTCGGGATGAAAGAAACGATCACCGGGGATACCCTGTGCGACGAAGCGCATCCGATCTTGTTGGAAAACATCCACGTGCCGGAACCCGTGATCAGCATCGCTGTTGAACCCAAGACCAAGGCGGACGTTGAAAAAATGTCGCTGGGGCTGCAGGCGTTGGCCAAGGAAGATCCGTCGTTCCGCGTGTCGGTGGACGAAGAATCCAAGCAAACGATTCTGGCGGGTGTTGGCGAATTGCATCTGGAAATTTTGGTGGACCGCTTGCTGCGCGAATTCAAGGTCGAAGTCAATGTCGGCGAACCGCGCATCGCGTATCGCGAAACGTTCCGCAAACCGATTACCGAAGAATACACCCATAAAAAACAGTCGGGTGGTTCGGGTCAGTACGCCCAGGTGAAGATTGAATTTGAACCGTTGGAACCGGGCTCGGGATACGAATTTGAAAACAAGATTGTCGGTGGGGCGATTCCGAAAGAATACATCCCCGGCGTCGAAAAGGGTTTGAAGATAGCGCAACAGACAGGTGTCCTGATTGGCTATCCGACGGTGGATTTCAAGGCAACGTTGGTGGATGGTAAGTTCCACGAAGTGGACTCGAACGTGTTGTGCTTTGAAATTGCGGCGCGTGCTTGCTTCCGCGAAGCGATGAAGAAAGCCTCGCCCAAGTTGTTGGAACCGATTATGAAACTTTCGGTCAATACGCCGGAAGAATACGTCGGGGACATCATCGGGGACCTGAACAGTCGTCGTGGGCAAATCAACGGCATCGAAACCCAGTTTGGTAACCAACTGATTTCGGCGTTCGTGCCCTTGGCCAACCTGTTCGGCTACGTCAAGACGTTACGTTCCTTGTCGCAGGGTCGTGCCAATCCGTATATGGAATTGTCGCACTATGCCGAAGTGCCGCAGAACGTTGCCGACGAAGTCATCAAAAAGATGACAAAATAAGAATTTATGACTTGTGTTTTCAGATTTTTCGGTTATCTTAGACCGGATACATCTGAAAGCATGGGTCAGAAATAAAAATTAACAAAAACCTAAAGCCTAAGGAGAAAAGACCATGGCAAAAGAAAAGTATGTAAGAAGCAAGCCGCATGTCAATATCGGTACGATTGGCCACGTTGACCACGGTAAGACCACGACGACTGCTGCGATCGTGCAACATTATGGCGTTGGTGCGGATAAATCGAAAGGCGTGAACGACATCGACAACGCGCCGGAAGAAAAGGCCCGCGGGATAACAATCAACACCGCCCACGTGGAATATGAAACAGAAACACGCCACTATGCGCACGTTGACTGCCCGGGGCACGCGGACTATGTTAAAAACATGATTACCGGTGCCGCGCAGATGGACGGTGCGATCTTGGTCGTGGCCGCCACCGACGGTCCGATGCCCCAGACCCGCGAACACATCCTGTTGGCGCGCCAGGTGGGTATTCCGAAGATTGTGGTTTACCTGAACAAATGCGATTTGGCCAATGATCCGGAACTGTTGGAATTGGTTGAAATGGAAATCCGTGAATTGCTGTCGTCCAACGACTTTGACGGCGACAACACCCCGATCATCCGTGGGTCCGCGATTTCCGCGTTGGAAAACAAAAACGACGGTCTGGGCAAAGAATCCATCGACGCTCTGTTAAAGGCTTGCGATGAATACATCCCGATGCCGGAACGTCCGGTGGACAAACCGTTCTTGATGCCGATCGAAGACGTGTTCTCGATCACCGGTCGTGGGACCGTGGTGACGGGCCGTATCGAATCGGGTGTCATCAAGGTGGGTGACGAATGCGAAATCGTGGGTCTGCGTCCGACACAGAAAACGACCGTGACCGGTGTTGAAATGTTCCGCAAATTGCTGGATCAGGGTGAAGCCGGGGACAACGTTGGTCTGTTGTTGCGTGGGACCAAGAAAGAAGATGTGGAACGTGGGCAGATCATCTGCAAACCGGGTTCCATCACCCCGCACACCGAATTTGAAGCAGAAGTCTATATTCTGACCAAAGACGAAGGCGGCCGCCACACGGCGTTCTTCAGCAACTATCGTCCGCAGTTCTATTTCAGCACGACGGACGTGACCGGTACAATCACCTTGCCGGCGGACAAAGAAATGGTTCTGCCGGGCGACAACGTCCGTATCACGGTGCAATTGATTGCCCCGATCGCTATGGACGAAGGACGTCGCTTTGCTATCCGCGAAGGCGGTCGCACAGTTGGCGCCGGTGTTGTGTCCAAAATTATTAAATAAGTAAACGTTGCGGGTCGGTGTAACTGGATTAAATGGCGCCAGTGATTACCGACCCGGACAAAAATAAGGAAAACGAACAATGGTACCTGCATCTAAGATTCGCATTAAACTGACGGCGTTTGATCACCGTGTGTTGATGGAATCTGTCGAAGAAATCGTGAAAACTGCAAAGCGCACTGGCGCGGATGTCGTTGGACCCGTTCGCTTGCCGACATTGATTCAAAAGTTTACGGTCAATCGCTCGCCTCATGTGGATAAAAAATCCCGTGAACAGTTCGAAATCCGCAATCACAAAGCGGTCGTCGACATTGTTAATCCAACCCCTCAGACAGTTGATGCCTTGATGAAGTTGGACTTGGCTAGTGGCGTTGACGTGAAGATTAAATTGTAAGGTTTGTTTCCCGTCGGTGACCCCGGCGGGGACAGGTAACGACAAAGGCATTAAAAAATGAAACGTAGCGGATTAATTACAACAAAAATTGGTATGACGCGTCTGTATGATGACAACGGCGTGGCGCATGGTGTGACGGTGTTGTCGGTGGGCGATTGTGCTGTGATCGGAAATCGTACCACGGAAAAGAACGGATATATCGCAAACATCCTGGGGATGCGTGAAGCCAAGGCGAAACATGTGGCCAAACCGCAATTGGTGGCGGCTGAAAAGGCGGGTGTGAAACCCTATCGCAAGGTTGTAGAATTCCGCGTTTCCGAAGATTGCGTGATTCCGGCGGGAACGACGTTGTCTTCGGCACACTTTGTCGCCGGACAATTTGTCGATGTCCAAGCGACCAGCAAGGGTAAGGGATTCCAAGGCGCAATGAAACGCCATAACTTTGGCGGTAAAGAAGCCACCCACGGTGTGTTAAAGGCGCATCGTTCGATCGGTGGTACCGGTATGCGCGAATGGCCCGGCCGCGTTCTGAAGGGTAAAAAGATGGCCGGTCAGATGGGCAATGAAACCGTTTCCGTCCAGAACTTGAAAGTGTTCGGCGTGGATGCGGCGGAAAACCTGATCTTTGTCGAAGGCGCCGTTCCGGGCGCGAATGGCACGTTTGTCTTGGTGACCGACGCGATCAAGAAAGAACAGAAAGATTTGCCGATTCCGACGATGGCGGCGGTGGCCGACAGCGCGGCGGATGCAAAAAATGAAACCGAAACCGAAACAGCAGCTGTTGCGGAATAATCAACAAACGGACAGCCAAGAGTAAGGTGAATAAAATGCAGTTAGACATTATAAATTTTGATGGCAAAGCGGTCGGCAAGGCGGATTTGCAGGACAGCATCTTTGGAATTGAACCGCGCGCAGACATTCTGCATCGCGTCGTGACATGGCAACGGGCCAAATCTCGTGCCGGCACGCATGCGGTGAAAACCGTGTCCGATGTCGCGGGCAGCAGCAAAAAGGCCTTTAAGCAGAAAAAGACCGGGAACGCGCGTCAGGGTGAAAAGAAAAACGTCCATATGCGCGGCGGTGGTGTGGTGCACGGGCCGGTGGTTCGCGATCACAGCATTGATCTGCCGAAAAAGATCCGGGCGTTGGGCTTGAAAATGGCCCTGTCGTCCAAGGTGGCCGATGGGAATCTGGTGGTGATTGATTCCGAAAAACTGTCGGCGGCCAAAACGAATGCGTTTGCCAAGCAGTTGAAAAAACTGGGCTGGGATTCCGCCTTGTTTGTGGGCGCGACCGAACTGGACGCGAACTTCAAGAAATCTGCGGCGAACATTGCGAATGTGGACGCGTTGCCGACCATTGGTCTGAATGTTTTGGACATTCTGAAACACGACAAATTGGTCTTGACGGCGGACGCGGTCAAAGCGGTCGAAGCCCGTTTGGCATAAGGAAAACATAAGGGTCAATGAAATGGCAGAAAAAAAAGTGAATACAGAAAAGAAAGTCGTGGCATCCGCCGGTACTTATGATATACTGCGTCGGCCGATTATCTCGGAAAAGGCGGCCCGGTTGTCTGAAAGCAACGGGATCGCGTTCGAAGTGGCCATGGACGCCACCAAAGAAGACGTGGCCGCGGCGGTTCAGGCGATTTACAATGTCAAACCCACCAAGGTGAACATTGTGGTTGCCAAAGGCAAGGTCAAATCTTTCCGCGGGCGCAGCACAGGGACGCAGCGCACCGTGAAAAAGGCATACGTTTCGTTGCCGGCAGATGCAAATTTGGATCTGTCCGCGAACGTGTAAGTGAACGTGTCTTGGCAGAGAATCCAAATGAACAGGATGTTAGTGCCAAGGCAGAAACAAAGGTAAGAAAAAATGGCATTGAAGCATTACAAGCCGACAACCCCGGGGACCCGTGGCCTGACCCAGGTCGATCGCAATGAACTGCATCGTGGTGCGCCGGAAAAGTCTTTGACGGTTGGCTTAAAGTCCAAGGGTGGACGCAATAATTTCGGCCATGTCACCGTGATGCACCAGGGTGGCGGCCACAAGCGCAAATATCGTTTGATCGACTTTGCGCGTAAAAAGACGGGTGTGCCGGCGACGGTTCTGCGTTTGGAATATGATCCGAACCGTACCGCGTTTATCGCCTTGATTGAATACAAAGACGGCACACGTTCCTATATCCTGGCGCCGCGCGATTTAAAGGCGGGCGACGTGGTGATTTCCGGTGTTCGTGAAGACATCAAACCGGGTAACACAATGCCGTTGAAAAACATGCCGATCGGGACGATTGTGCATAACGTTGAATTAAAGCCGGGCGCCGGCGGCCAGTTGGCGCGCAGCGCGGGCTGCTATGCCCAGTTGATGGGTAAAGACGGTGTCTATGCCCAGATTAAAATGAACAGCGGCG
The DNA here is from genome assembly GCA_014802705.1 of bacterium. Lineage (GTDB taxonomy): Bacteria > Pseudomonadota > Alphaproteobacteria > Rs-D84 > Rs-D84 > Enterousia. The sequence goes on from JAAVBR010000034.1 coordinate 7,385, forward strand.
AACTGCGCAAGGTTCATTCCGACTGTCTGGCGACAGTGGGCAGCGTGTCCAACCCGGATCAGCGCAATGTGAACCTGGGCAAGGCGGGACGCGCCCGCTGGTTGGGGATCCGTCCGTCCGTCCGCGGTATGGCGATGAACCCGAACGATCACCCGATGGGTGGTGGTAATGGTCACTCCAAGGGGCATATGCCTGTGTCGCGTACCGGTATCCCGGCCAAGGGTTATCGGACCCGTACCAACAAGCGCACGGCCAAGATGATTATTCGCAGCCGCCACTTGGCCAAGAAGAAATAATAAATGCGCCCGGCGCCGGTCACGGCGTCGGGACACCAGAAAAACGGAGTTTTGAATGTCACGTTCAGTTTGGAAAGGTCCCTATGTTCATCCCTCGGTCTTGAAAAAGACAGCGGTGGCGATTGAAAAAAATGACCACAAGCCGATTAAGACTTGGTCCCGCAGCAGCACGATTGTGCCGCCGATGGTGGGCCTGGTGTTTGAAGTGCATAATGGGAACAAATTTATTCCGGTGTCCATTGTTGAAGATATGATCGGACACAAATTGGGTGAATTTGCCCCGACGCGCACGTTCAAAGGGCATGCCGCCAATAAAAAAGCCGCGGCCGCCAAAAAATAATCGCTGATTTATGATGGGAAACCCAATCATAGATAGATAAAGGTATAAAGTTATGACAACGACAAGATATGGAATCAAAGATAATCAGGTCCGCGCGTTTAACAAAATGATCCGCGTCAGCCATCAGAAATTGAATCTGGTGTGCGATATGGTGCGTGGCATGCCGGTTGAACGGGCGATCGATGTCTTGAAATTTTCAAAGAAACGTGTTGCGGGCGAAGTGTTAAAGACGTTGATGTCCGCGGTGGCAAATGCCGAACACAACAAGAACTTGCCGGCCGACAGCCTGTTCATCAAAGAAATTTGGTGTGGCAAGGCCTTGACCCTGAAACGCATCATGGCGGGTCCGCGTGGCAGCGCGCGTCCGATCCTGAAACCGTTCTCGAACCTGACGATCGTTTTGGAATCGGGTGTGGCCCCGACCAAAAAGACCGCCAAAAAGGCACCGGCCAAGGAAACCAAAACAAAGTAAGGTCAAACAGGGCGAATGGTATGGGGTCAATGGATTCCTGAATAAAGCACCACGCTTCAAGAACATTCGCCTTTAATTTAAGGAAAAAGAAAAATGGGACAGAAAGTATCGCCAATTTCATTACGCGAATTTATCAACAAGATTACGGATTCGCGCTGGATCGCGGGCAAGAAAGATTATGCCGCGTTACTGGCCGAAGACGTAAAAATCCGCAAGTTTGTGGAAAAGAAACTGAAAAAAGCCGGGCTGGCCAAAGTCGTTATTGAACGCTTTGCCAAGAAAGTTGTGGTGACGATCCACACGTCGCGGCCGGGCATGATCATTGGGAAAAACGGGGCGGATATTGAAACCCTGCGCAATGACATCAAAAAATTGGTCAAAAATGATCAGGTTGTGGTGAATATTTACGAGGTTCGTCGTCCGGATCTGAACGCGCAACTGGTGGCGCAAAACATTGCCCAGCAGATCGAAGGTCGTGTTTCGTTCAAACGTGCGATGAAAAAAGCCGTGCAGAATGCACAGAAAGCAGGCGCCCAGGGGATCAAAATTATGTGCTCGGGCCGTCTGAACGGGGCGGAAATCGCCCGCAGCGAACAGATCCGCGAAGGTCGGATTCCGCTGCACACGCTGCGCGCGGACATTGATTATGCCGCGATCCAGGCCAAAACGACCTATGGCGTGATTGGCGTCAAAGTGTGGATTTACACCGGTGACGTCGTGAACAAAGAAAAGCTGGCGTCGGAAATGGCGCGTCCTGCGGAATACGCCGGCAGCAGCGAAAGAAGAAACAAATAATTCTTGGGACCACAAGACTAGAAATCAAGGAATTGTATCATGTTAATGCCAAAGAAAACAAAATTTCGCAAACAGCAAAAGGGCCGTATCCACGGCGTGGCCAAGGGTGGCAGTGAATTGGCGTTCGGGTCGTTCGGCCTGAAGGCGATGTCCCCGGAACGCGTGACCGCCCGCCAGATCGAAGCGGCGCGTCGCGCCATCACCCGCCATATGAAACGTATGGGGAAACTGTGGATTCGTATCTTCCCGGATGTGCCGGTCACCAAAAAGCCCGCCGAAGTCCGTATGGGTAAAGGTAAAGGGGCCGTCGAATACTGGATTTGCCGTGTCAAACCGGGCCGCATTATGTTCGAATTGGACGGTGTGAAACCGGAAGTTGCCTACGAAGCCTTTGCGTTGGCCGCGGCCAAACTGCCGGTCAAGACCAAGATCGTTGAACGTAAAATGAACTAATGGAATCCGCGCGTCCCCGGGCGCGCGACCAAAACGAAGAGAACACAAGATGGCAGAAAAGAAAGCGAAAGTTACAGCGGAAAAAGAAGCTTTGACGGCGGATGCGTTGCAAAGCCGGCTGGTCGATTTGAAGAAAGAACAAATGAACCAGCGTTTCCAGCATGCGGCCGGGCAATTGCCGAAGACACATGTCATTCGTCAAACCCGTCGCGAAATTGCGCGTGTCAAGACCAAGTTGAACGCCGCAAAATAAGAAAAGACTTGATTTTTTCTGGATGACTGGTACATTTGGACCCGGTACGCAGAAAAAATCAGGCGATACAGAAAACAAAAGGGCGCGTTTCGGGGACGCCGGGCGCGAAAAAAAGTAAGTAAGGACACAGAGTTATGCCAAGACGTATACTGCAAGGAACCGTGACAAGTACGGCCAACGACAAAACCGTTGTGGTCGAAGTGGAACGTCGTTTCCGCCATCCGCTGTACGGCAAGTTCGTAAAGCAGAATAAAAAATACAAGGCACACGATGAAGCCAATGAATATAAAGTCGGCGACATTGTGGCCATCGAAGAACATCGTCCGATTTCGAAAACGAAATCTTGGGTTGTCAAGGGGCGCGTCGGCGTTTCCAAAGACGATTCCGTCGAAGTGGAATGATGCCAAAAGAAAGGTTCTTTGAGGTCGCGCCCCAAATCCCGGGGCAGGGCAGTCGGAACCTATAACAAAGCGGCGGGGGATGGCCCCGCCCGCAGGACTTAAAGCATAAGGAAACAAAAAAATGATTCAGAATGAAACAGTTATGACGGTTGCCGATAATTCCGGCGCGCGCAAGGCCATGTGCATCAAGGTCTTGGGTGGGTCGCATCGTCGTTATGCCACCGTCGGCGACAAAATTGTCGTCGCCATCAAAGAAGCGATTCCGCGTGGGAAAGTCGCCAAAGGGACCGTGCAACGCGCGATTATCGTTCGTACGAAATTCCCGGTCAAACGTCCCGATGGGTCGATCATCCGTTTCGATGACAATGCGGTTGTCTTGATCAACAAGAACAATTTTGAACCGATTGGCACCCGTATCTTTGGGCCGATTGCCCGCGAAGTGCGTCGTAAGTATGACGTTCAGAAAATCGTGTCTTTGGCACCGGAAGTTATTTAATCCCAAAACGTCCGCAGGGAAGTTAAAGAAAAGGCAATAAAATGAAAATCAAGAAAGGCGATGAAGTCGTAGTTATCTCGGGCAAGTACAAGGGCGTCAAGGGCAAAGTGCTGGAAGCGCGTCCGACAGAATCCCGCGTGGTTGTCGAAGGTGTGAACCGCCGCAAATGGCATATCAAACCCACCCAGGAACAGCCGGGTCACATCGTTGACCGCGAAGCGCCGGTGCACGTGTCCAACGTGGCCCTGATTGATCCCAAGACCAAAAAGGCCACCCGCGTCGGGTACAAAGTGGAACAGGGTAAAAAAGTTCGTGTTTCCAAAAAATCCGGGGTGGAACTGTAAAAAAAACTTAAAGTCCCCGCTGTTACGGGGGCCAAAACGTTAAGGATAAAAAAATGCAAAGCAGATTGCGTGAAATTTATGAAAAAACAATCGTGCCCGAATTGGTCAAAGAATTCGGTTACACCAATGCGTTGGCGGTGCCAAAGCTGACGAAAATCGTGTTGAATATGGGCGTCGGCGAAGCCGTGTCCGACAAGAAAAAATTGGATTCGGCCGCGGCGGATTTGACCGCGATCGCCGCCCAAAAGTCGGTGATCACCCACGCCAAAAAATCCATTGCGACCTATCGTCTGCGCGAAGGCCAGGCCATCGGTACCAAGGTGACGCTGCGCGGCAAAAGAATGTATGATTTCTTGGATAAACTGATCACGGTGGCGTTGCCGCGCGTGAAAGACTTCCAGGGGTTGTCCAAGTCCAAATTCGACGGGCGTGGTAACTATGCGTTTGGGATCAAAGAACACTTGATTTTCCCGGAAATTTCGGTGGATAAAATTGACGCGATCCGTGGGATGGATATTGTGATCGCGACGACCGCCAAGACAGATGACGAAGCGCGCGCGTTGCTGACGAAAATCGGCCTGCCGCTGGTGTTGAAATAAGCAAGAGTAAGGAAAAAAGATGGCTAAATTAGCATTGATCAACAAACAACAAAGACGCGAAAAAATGGTCGCCCAATACGCGAAAAAGCGTGCCGCGATCAAAGAAAAAATGTCTGTCAACGCAACACCCGACGAACGCATGGATGCCATGAAAAAGTTGGCCAAGTTGCCGCGTAATGCCAATCCGACACGTCTGCGCAATCGTTGCAGCGTCACGGGGCGCGCGCGTGGGTTTTCGCGCATGTTTGGGCTGTGCCGCCAACAGGTTCGCACCATGGCGTCCGAAGGTAAACTGCCCGGCGTTCGCAAGTCCAGTTGGTAAACAAAATTTAAACACAAGCTGTGGACAATGCAGCTGATACAACAAAGTGCAGGGCAAACGCCTTGTAACGGTAAGGAGTAAAATATGTCATTATCACATCCCATCGGAGATATGCTGACCCGCATCCGCAACGGTCAGAATGCAGGTAAAGAATTCGTGACCATGCCGTGCAGCAAACTGCGCGCCGCGGTTTTGACGGTTCTGAAAGAAGAAGGCTTTATCACCGATTTCCGCAAAGAACAAATTGATGAGAAACGCGCGAATCTGGTCGTCGAATTAAAGTATGTCGGCGGCAACGGCGCCATCCAGGAAATTTCCGTCGTGTCCAAACCGGGCCGTCGTGTTTATTCCGGCAGTGCGAAAATGCCGAAGGTTTTGAACGGCTTGGGCGTTGCCATCGTGTCGACGCCGGCGGGTGTTATGACGGATCACAAGGCGCGCCTGATGAATGTGGGCGGCGAAGTCTTGTGCAAAGTAATTTAATTGCGTCGGAAAAGCAGAAATAAGGAATTTAAGATGTCTCGTGCAGGAAAATATCCAGTTCAACTCAAAGACGGTGTGTCCGTCGCCATTGTTGACAATGCCTTGGTGGTCAAAGGGCCCAAGGGCGAATTGAAAATCGCTTTGGATTCAAAGCATGCCGGTTTGGTTGACGTCAAGGTGGAAGGCAACGAAGTTGTCATCACACCCAAAGATGCCGAAGATAAAGCGTCGCGCGCCATGTGGGGCACGATGAACCGCAATATCAAGGCGGCGGTGAATGGGGTCTCGACGGGCTTTGCCAAAGAAATGTACATGAACGGCGTTGGTTACAAGGCGTCGGTCAAGGGCAAAGATTTGGTCTTGGTGGCCGGCTTCTCGCATGATGTGGTGATGCCGATTCCGGATGGTTTGACGGTGGAAATGGGCGAAAAGCCGACCGAATTTACCATTCGCGGGATTGATAAATGCCTGGTGGGTCAATTTGCGGACAAGGTTCACAAAGTGCGCAAGGCGGATCCGTACAAGGGCAAAGGAATCTTCTATAAGAACGAAAAGGTTCGCCGCAAAGAAGGCAAAAAGAAATAATAGTCGGGGGTAAACGAAAATGGTTCAATTGGATTCCAGTTTATGGGCAAACGTGGCCCCCAAAGTCTTGGGCTTTGTGGCCGGGGTTGTCTTGGTGGGATTTGGGGCTGTGACGATATGGACACCCCGGATCAAAAAGGCCAATGATAAGTTGAATCAAGATCTGGTGCGCCGGGAAAGAGAACGCCAGAAATAGTTATTCGGCCGGTATGGGTTTGCCCGGCTGGCCGGGTGGGTATAAAACAAAAACCGATCCCCGCTGTTACGGGGTGAAAAAAAGGAAAACAAAATGTTAAAACATTTGTCGAATGAAGAAAGACGCACGCTGGCCAATCGCGGCGCGCTGAAAAGAAAAAATCCGGGCAAAATCCGTTTGTCGGTTTTCCGTTCCGGTCGTCATATTGAAATCCAGGCGATTGATGACGTGCGTGGCCACACGGTTTGCGCCGCATCGTCCAAAGAAAAAGATTTCAAGGGCAAGGGCTGGAATGTTGCCGGGGCCGAAATGGTGGGCAAAATGTTTGCCGAACGGGCGGTCAAGGCCAATATTACGGACAACTGTTATTTCGATCGTGGCGGGTATCGCTATCACGGTCGCGTCAAGGCCCTGTGCGAAGCAATGCGCGCGGGCGGGTTAAAGATTTAATGGCCACGTCATGGCAGCGAAGGAGCATAAGTAATGGCACGTTTTGATGATAAAAAATTACAGACGGATAACCTGGTCGATAAACTGGTTTCCATCAACCGCGTTTCCAAGACGGTGAAAGGCGGTCGCAATATGTCGTTCTCGGCCCTGGTGGTGGTTGGGGACAAAGCCGGCAAAGTCGGTTTCGGTAAAGGGAAAGCCCTGGAAGTGCAGTCGGCGGTGCAAAAGGCGACCAAGGCCGCCAAAGCCAAAATGATTCGCGTTCCGTTGAAAGAAGGGCGCACCCTGCATCACGACAGCGCGGCCAAATACGGCGCGTCCAAATTGGTCGTCCGCAGCGCGGTTCCCGGGACCGGGATCATCGCGGGTGGGGCCTTGCGTGCGGTGTTTGAATGCTTGGGCGTTCAGGACGTCGTGGTGAAATCCCAGGGGTCCAACAACCCGAACAACATGATTCGTGCGGCGTTCTTGGCCTTTGCGAAAATGAATTCGCCCAAGACCGTGGCGGCACGCCGTGGCAAATCGGTGGCTGAAATCATCGCGGGTCGCGATGGCAAGGCCGCGGACAGCGTCGATGGCGGCGAAGACAAATAATCAATGCCGTCGGCCCCGGCCGATGGCACAAGATGGAGTATTGGAATTATGGCAAAGATCGTTGTAAAGCAAGTGAAGAGCACCATCGGCCGTCCCGAAGCGCAAGTGAAAATTGTCAAGGCTTTGGGTTTGGGGCGTATTGGTAAAAGCAAAGAAATCGAAGACACGCCGGCGGTGCGCGGCATGATCGAAAAGGTGTCCCATTTGGTCGAAGTGGCGGCCTAAGGCCCATCATCCGGGATACGCAGATGAACCGAGTATGGGGATCACCCCCATGCGCAAAAGCCCCGCCAGGGGCATAGGAATAAAAAGGATAGAATTATGAAACTGAATGCTTTGATGGATAATTTTGGCGCCCGGGGCGACACCAAACGCGTGGGTCGCGGGATTGGTTCGGGCATGGGCAAGACCGCGGGGCGTGGGCACAAAGGTCAAAAGGCCCGCAGCGGATCGCGCAAGCAGGCAACCTTCCAGGGGGGCCAGATGCCGATTTTGCGTCGTTTCCCGAAATTCGGCTTTAACAATCCGTTTGCCAAAGAATATGTGACGATCAACCTGGGCGATATTGAAAAGTTCGTGGCCAGTGGCAAAATCGATGCCAAGGCGCCGATCACCATCGACACGTTGTTGGCGGCCAAAGTGATCAACCGTCGCATGTCGGGCCTGAAAGTCTTGGCCAAGGGTGAAATCAAATCCAAGGTTGACATTGTGGCCGACAAATGGTCCAAAGCGGCGGAAGCGGCGATTGTCAAAGCCGGTGGGTCGATCAAGAACAAATAACAAAAGCCAGACAATGAAAAAACTGTTGCCGGTCTTGGGAATTGTGGTTGTGATTGCGGCGGGTGTCGTGGCGGTGGTGTTGAACCGTCGCGTGCCCGCGCACCTCACATCTGCGGCGGCGTATGAAATGGTATCCCAGGCCATTGGGGGCCAATTGGTCATGACGGTGGGCCCGACCGGGGATTTCTTGGTTCGGGTGCCGGCCACGGCGGCCTTGAAGAAAATTGCGGCCGGGGAAAAAACGGCCAAGTTTTTGTCGGTGGAAAATCCGGCGCAATATGTTCAAGACGGCACGGTGTTGATCAATGTCATTCCGAATAATGTTCGGACCGGTGGGTGTCCGTATCGCCTGGCGACGGCTGTGACGGCGCAGGGGTATTACGCGGTGGAATTGTGTCACGAATAATGGGCGTGGCGCATCTGCGCCCCAGAGAGAGATAGGAAACCATGAAGTTCATAACGAAATTTTTTGGCAGTATGTCTGATTTACAGCGGCGCATTATGTTCACGCTGGGGGCACTGATCGTCTATCGCATCGGGTCGTTTATTCCGTTGCCCGGCGTCAATGCGTCGGCGGTGTTGCACCTGTTTAACGGGGACAACGGCATGATGGGCATGTTCGATATGTTTTCGGGCGGGTCCTTGTCGCGTATGTCGGTGTTGGCGTTGAATATCTTTCCGTATATCTCGGCCTCGATCGTGTTGCAATTGTTGACCGCGACCAGCAAGACGTTGG
>JAAVBR010000035.1 GCA_014802705.1 bacterium
ATCGCGAGGGTACTGGCAGAGCGAAGCGGGGCCGGTGCCCGTGGCGATCCAGTCAATAAAAAAGGTATATATCCTTATTATTCACTGGATTGCCACGCATCGCGCGCCATTGTTTCCACAATGGACACGCGACGCTCGCAATGACAAGAGTACTTTAATTCCCCCCATGCACAGGGGCGTGCGGTGAAACCGGCCTTATAACAGCCCCAGGCGGGTCATGTAATTAAATGAAATGCCCATGATAAAATTGCTGCCGTACACGTCGGCGCCACGCGCCAGGGCCAGACGATACTGCACATACGGTCCCATGGTAAAATTCCCCCACAGGTTGGTATCCAACCGCAAAACCGCATTTAAATCCCGTTCCAAATCGGTCGACACATACCGCGAATAGCCCAAGTATTCACGATAGTATCCATTGGTGGATAATTTCACGCCATCGCGAATCTGATATTCCACGCGCCATCCAAATTCCGCACCATATTTGCTGTTATCCGTGGCGGCATTGGTAAAATCGTATTCGTACAGGCCCGCCAGATACAGATTCTTGATCACCGGATGATCGAACAGCGAAATACCCGCATTGCCACGCATCAATTCTTGGCGTGGATGCCCGACAAATTCCGTTTCATATTGCGCGCCAACGGTCGGCCCAAATTTAAAGCCGCCAAATTCCCACCGCGCATAGGACAGATCACTGGACACCAAAATCTTGTCCGCATTTTCGTCCGATGTCGATGGCCCGTCATAGGGTTTCAGGCGCGTTTCGCCATATTCCATAAACAGACTGTTGTCCCACTTTAATTTATTCTTGCGGTATTCCAAGGCCATGTCGCCAATGCCCTTGATATAATCTTGGCTGGTGGCTTTTAGGGCCTGGATCGGGGAATCGACATATTCGGCGGCATGCGTTACCGTGGTGCGGGACCAATCCAGCCCGATGCGCCGCACGTTGAACGTCAGGCTGCCTTTGTTTTCCGCCGCGTCCGATGTATCCGCCACATCCGCCGCACAAACCACGCCCGGCAACAACATGATCCCCACGCCCAAAACAAAACGCCCCAACACCATCATAAAATTTAATCCAAATTATTCTGTGAAATTCAACGCCAAATATGCAACACGCCATCATCATCGGCATAACGCCACCCCGCATCCCGCAGGGCCGCCGTCAGCAACGCCCGCTGGTTCGCGGCAACGTCCGCCACAATCTGGCGCGGCATCATGCGCCGCGTGTCCAACGATACGCCCACGCCGCGCGCCACGCTGTTGATATCAATCCAATCCCCCAAACCATTGGGCACGGCCACCACAACCAGGGAACGATTGGTCACCCCCACATCCCCCAGCCAATTTTGCACCCCGCCGTCATTCAACCATGCCCGTGCGGCATCCCGTTCCAGGGTCATGGTGATATTGGCCGAATACGTGGTCGACGACAGGCGTTCATTATCAATGCCCGACGCCGCGATTAAATTGGTTAAATCGGCGTCTGTGGCCGCCGCCATCCAGGCATCCAATTGCGACACATCCGCATATTGCCCCAAGACATCGCGGATGATTTGGCGACGTGCCTCGCCAATGGCCATATTTTTGGCCATGGCGGCGGTATCACTGGTCACATTGACCGACGCGGTGGCGGTTAAATTGCGGGCATCGGCATTCGTTCCGAATGCCCCCATGGCGATGGCCGCCCCCATTAAACACCGCGCAATATGACGTTTCATAATACGTATCCCCTTTGGTTCATGACATTCATCAGAACCGCGCATTTAAGCCCACACGGAATCCCATCGATTTATAGAACGATTCGATTTCACCATCCGCCGTGCAGACCCAACCGGGACAGGCGGCCTCCAGATTTTTGATCGCGATGGCCACCTGGTCCCCGGTCTGGGAATTTAGCATGGCGGCCTCGCTCTTGTCCAGATTCTGGGGATTATTGACCCAATCTGTATAATGATCGTTATAGATATCCGTATAATACGTTCCGTTCAAGTACGTCTTGGCATCAGCATCGCCCACCGTATAGTAATCAAAGGTCAGTCCCAGCGACAACGACACCCGGCTGTTGATGGCGGTGGTCCAATTCGCGCCCATACCCAAATGGAACGCCGACCCGATTCCGGCGGAATCTTCGACACTTTTCGGATGCGCCCAGTCAATGCGATAGGGTTGATCAGCCTCGGAATTATACGCCGGCAGGCCCAATTCCACGCGGGCGTTGATCGCATTGCTGGCATTGATCACATAATCCATATCCATCGCGACATAAGGTCCCGACCATCCGACTTTGTACGAATGACTGGTCCCCGGCAATTCATAGTAGTAGGTGCCGGCCAACCCAATCCCGGTGGCCCCGCTGTGGATCGGCAGGGGCGCCTTGGTATCATCGCGAAAGATCACCGATTCGCTGCCCGTGGCATCATAGAAAATCACAATGGGATCACATTGAACCTCGCCATCGGCCATCTGGAAACACGCGGCGGTATCCACCGACAGACCATACGTGCTTTTGGATTCCAATTCATATTTGAAATAGCGATACCCCACCGACGGCGTCATCCGGACATTGCCCCACTTAAAGAAATTCGGCACCCCCAGCCCCAGGTTAAAGCCCATCATGTTGCCGCCGCTGCTGGTGCTGACCGACAGGGCATGACCGACCTGTTCCCCCAGCAGATTGCCATTCGCATCGACCCAGCGGGTCACCAAAGTCCCCCCGTTGGTAATATCGTCGTCGACCATGGAACTGTCGCCCATTTGCATACCGTATTTAAACCCGGCCATCACCGACATCGGGGTATTGCCCACCTTGAAATTATAGCCGCCGTTTAAATCCAGCACATTCCATCCGATATTGTCATAGTGCAAAATACTGCCGGATTCTTTCATTTCAAAACGCCACTGGGCCATTTCATGACTAAGCCCTGCGTCCAGATAAAATCCCTGGGTTGCCTTGTTGGATTGCGACGCGGTCGCGGTCTTTTGTTGCGCCCCGGCGTTGCCATTGGATTGGGTTGTGGCCGTATTGGTCCGATTATTGGACGCCGTCGCCCCATTGCGCGACGCGGCATAGGATCCACCCATCGCCGCATTGCGGTTGGCGTTGTTGTATGTTGACTGTTGATAGCCACGCGCCGTATTGGCCCCGTATCCCATCTGGTTATAACGCGCCGCCTGGTTGGCCTGATACCCGCCGGTGTAATATGTACCGGCCGCCTGGGCCGCCACGGGCATCATCACCGCCATAGACGAATAAAACAAGAACTTGGACAAACCTTTCATTATAAAATCCTGCCTTTCATTATGCCCTATTCTATCATAAAATTGTTGAAAAAAAAAATGCTTCTTGTAATATTTATCATGAAATTTATCCCCCCGCGTGGGCGAGTATGGCGGAACTGGTAGACGCGCTACCTTGAGGTGGTAGTGGACGCAAGTCCTTAGGAGTTCGAATCTCCTTACTCGCACCAAAATTCATCACATTTTCCACTTGCCCCGATTTTTATAATTTTGCTAACATCCCTGTATAGAAGGAATGAAACGGCTCTTGATTTTTTTGATGGCATGCCTGGCGCCGACGGTTTTGCCCGCGGCGACGGGGGATGACGCGTCGACCGCACGGGCGGCGCGGCGGACGAACACGTCCGTCACGGCGGCCCCATCGACACGCGCCCCCAGTGCCGCCACCACACCATCGGGGGGCCGCGGGACCGCATCCACGACCGCGACCGGCACCGCCACACGCGGGGAAACGTCCGGCACCACAGGCCGGGCACCGGCCACGGCCACGACATCTGATTCCCGCGCCGCCACCACGCGCACCGCGGTCACCACCCGCACGCCTGTTACCACACGAACATCCGCCCCCACCACATCACGCACGGCCACCACGCGCACCGCGGTCACCACCGGCGTCATCACCCCCACAAACCGGGGCAACGGATCCACAACGGCCAGCCGCAGCGCCGCCGGCGCCATCCACCCCACCACAACCACGGCGGCCCGCGCGGCATCATCGGTCCGGGCGGCCACATCGGCGGCCGCATCGCGGACCGCCACCGGCGTGTCCAGTGCCCGTTCCGCCACGGGGGCCATGCGCCAATCGCGGGCGGCCCTGAACGCCGACGCCATCGCCCAGGTCACGGGCAAGGATTACAAGTCCTGTCGCGAGGTTTATTATCAATGCATGGATGAATTCTGCGCGAACAAGGATACACAGTTGCGGCGCTGTGCCTGTTCATCGCGCCTGCATGAATTTGATCAGGCCAAGGCCCAACTGGCCAAAATCGAAGATAAAATGTTGGACTTTAACCAACGCCTGTTGACCGTCAACATGGATGCGGAAGACATCGCGGCCATCAACACCGCAACCGAAGGCGAATTGGCGTTCCAACAAAAAGACACATCGGAATCCAAAAAAATATTGGATGAAATCGCGGCCAAGTTGAAAAACAGTTCGGTCAGCGGGCTGGATGCCGACGCGTCGACGATTTCATGGTCGCTAAACATCGATGCGGCGTTTGACCATATTGATTCAACCCTGGGGGCCAGCACATCGACCAAAGAAGGCGTGGCGTTATATAACGCGGCCCTGCCGGTGTGCCAGGAAATGGCGGCCGAGGTTTGCGATGACGACGCCTTGGACCTGGCGGTCAGCGGGTATTTGATGCAAATCGAACAGGATTGCACCACCGTGGCCAAGGCCTATGAGACCCAAAACGACCAAGTGCGCGAAAAAATCCGCGAAGAAGGCGCCCTGTTGGATATGTCGCGCCTGGACATTTATCAAAAACGTAATTCCGACGATATTTTGACCTGTAAAAAGAAAATGCTGACCATGTTGTCGGATTCGTCGGTTTGCGGCAATAACCTAGGCAAGTGTTTGGACACCACGGGGCAATATATTGATCCCTCCACGGGCGAGGCATTTTTGACCACCAATCTGATCAACCTGTCCACGCTGTTGACGCGGCCGACCGGCGACACCAAGTGGACCGAGGTCCCCGGCAACGACAAATTCGTGACCTATTTAAACACCAAAAAGCAATTTTTGGCGCCGGCCATGGAAAATTGCCAGGATATCGCCGACCTGGTCTGGAATGAATTTGTCGAAGATGCCCTGGCCCAGATTAAATTGGCCCAGGAAAGCAAACTGGAAGACATGCGCCAAAGTTGCACCAGTTTAACGACCCAATGTCTGTCGGATGCGGCGCAGTCGTTGGCAGACTTTGATGCGCGGGCGCTGTCTATTTTCGGGGTGGCCCGGGATAAAACGGTCAATGAAATGTGTTCGTCGATCAAAAATGCCTGTACCGCCCTGTTGGATGCGTCTGACATCGGGGATACGTCTTGGTCCGACAGTATGACCGAAATTGCAACCGACACCACGTATGACACCATCATTTCCACCTGTCGCGAGGTGGGCCGCAACTGTATCATCCAGGCCTGCAAGTCTATTTCGGGCAACTTTGGCCTGTGCGAAAATATCGACACATCCATTAACCGCAAGGCGATTATCAACCGAACCTCTTGCTGGAACGAAGTGTTGCAATGCGTGCAAGAGGCCGGGGACAACGCCGTCGATCGCATCTATACGCGTTTGGAGGGTGATGCGGATGTAACGTCTGGCACGGCCAACGCCACCCAATATCGCGGGTCGTTCTATAAAAGAATGTATGGCGGCACAGGCAAAAGATTGTCCGACAGTCGTTCTGATAAAACCAAGGCGGCAACGGTGTCGGATATGAATTCGTTGTTGGCGGCGGTATCGGACAGCACGGAACAAAAATCCACATGGTGTGATCCCGAAGATACCGCACGTGACGATTGCGTTTATGACATTTGTTACGAAACCTGTAAACCGGACGCGGACGGCAAATACAGCACGGCGTGTCATTCGTGCCGCCTGGCGGAACAGATTTGGGGCAATTGCGAATTTGACCCGACAACATCCCTGGAAACCGCGAATGCCCACAACCGAATTATTGGTGATGATTCTTCGACCCTGTTGGCATGGTTTGCCAAAAATACCGGCACATCCAACAGCACTGAAAGTTGCCGCGATACGACCTGTGGGCCGGGCTGGGCGTCCAAGATGATGGAAAATGGCGCCGTTCAATGTGTGCCTAAGGCGAACCTGACCCAACAGGAAGACAAGATTTGTTCAACAGACATGAACAATCGAATCAGTATTACCGATGATAAAAGTTGGGAAAATTGTTGTCAAAAAAGTGAAAATCAACTGGAAAGCGATCCGTGGCCAAAGGATAGTGCGGGGAATTGTTGTTCAGGCCTGGCAGATCAAGCAGAGATCACGATCCCCGTAAGCACGACATTGGGGTATTGGTCCACGGGCACGGTCGACGGGCCTAAGACGAAATTCTGCCTGCCGGAAAACACCGAACTTGTGGCCCAATATGCCAGTGGTCAATATTTGCTCTGTGTTCCGGATGGCCCGACTGTGTCCAGTGAAAACCCGACGTCAGACACTTTTCCGGGGGGCACAACCATTATATGTAACGGGCACTATGTTTTGCTGACTGTCAGTAGCACAGGGACCACTTCTAATCCTAAGTTCTATTTCTATTATCTGACCCCATCCTATAATAAGGGGATGAACAATATAAACAATGCCGCAACCCTGACGAATTTCATCAATGGATATCACGTTGAAACATACGGCAGTATTTGTAAATACACGGGCACCGGATGGGACCTGGTCAAAGACCCTTCTAAGGTTTCGGCCAATGACAGAACAACTTGTGACTTCACTCCGAATAATTGGCAGGTGACCTATACACCGCCCACGCAGTCATCCCCCGACGGGGAATAATCCCCTTTTGCGAACTTAAAGTTCCCTCACCTCGTGGGGGCCCGGTCGCCGGGATGACGGTGTGCGTGGGACGGTTCCCCTCTGGCAAGAGGGGTGCCGGTGAAACCGGCGGGGTGTCGGTATTACTGGATCCCGACCTTCGTCGGGATGACGATCTTAAGAACTTAAAGAACGTACTAAGTTCCCCTCTGCGGAGGGGTGGCTGCAGGCCGGGGTGGTCTTACTGGATCCCGTCCACGTACCACCCACACAAACCCTGTTTGCGCGGGGCCCGGTCGCCGGGATGACGGTGCTTTGAGTTCCCCTCATGTCCAAGAGGGGTGCCGGTGAAACCGGCGGGGTGTCGGTATTACTGGATCCCGTCCTTCGACGGGATGACGATCTTAAGAACTTAAAGAACGGACTAAGTTCCCCTCTGCGGAGGGGTGGGCGAAGCCCGGGGTGGTCTTTTATCCCTTATACCCAAAGAAAAATCCCGCCAGGCGGCGGGATTTTTCTTTAGGCCGATTCGTCTTCGTCCATTTCTTCTTCATCGTCCGGATCCACCGCGTTCAGATCAATTTCCTTGGGCACGCCCAAAATATCTTCGATCTTTTCCGACGCCGCATCCAAATCAATCTTGTGCAGGACCGCAAATTCCTGGGCCATGCGTTCCAGGGCGCGCATATACAACTGACGCGCCGAAAACGTCATCGTGTCCGCCGCACTGCGCCGTTGCAGGTCGCGTACCACCTCGGCCAACTTCATGGGGTCGCCCGAATTGATGTTTTCTTCGTACTGGGCCGCGCGACGCGCCCAAATCATGCGTTTGGCGCCGGCCTTGCCCTTGGCGGATGCAATGGCCTCGTCCATCTTTTTGGTTGTCACCAACGGTCGCAGGCCGGAAATTTCCGCCCGTTCCAACGGCACACGCAGTGTCATGTGATTGCGTTCAAAATCAATCACCAACAATTTGACCCGTTGGTCCGCAATCGTCTGTTCTTCGATGCGCAATAACTTTCCAACACCTTGGGTTGGATAAACGACATACTGTCCGGTTTTAAATTCTGTCTTTTTCGTTGCCATAATGGGGCCCTTTTACAGTTGTCATTCCCTCTGACCCGTTTAGTATATCATAAAAATGTGCAAAAAACAAATCCCCGGGCCAAATAAAAAAATGCGCCCCGGACGGGGCGCGCCATCGGCCTATAACCGGCGCATCGCACTGGTTCGGCGGATACTGGATGCACGGTCCACCCCGGACGTATTGCCGGTCGCCGTGGCACAGATCCATTCGCCGCCCTGTAAAATCGCGGTTTCGCCCGCCGGGCAATTCGGTTTTTCCAGGCGCCATGCAAAGCACGCCCCCTTTTGATAAGAAAGGTACGTCGCGCTGTCCGCGCCGCCGCGGGTATAGGCCCCAAATTCCGGATTCCAGACACCGGCCACCTCGCCACTGCACCACTTGCGCGCGCCAAAGCATTCAATGCAATTGTTGTCCGCGTCGCACAATTCCACCGGCGCCGACGTGCTTTGATACCCGCTGACCGGGTTTTTGCCGGCCCCCATGGTCTTGCCGGTTTCCAAATCCACGCACCACAATTTTTGGCATTCGGCGGCATTGACGCCATCAATCTTGGCATGCGTGCCCAAAACATACCCCGGCCCACAGGCCAAGAATTTTTGATCCGCGGCGGCCGTGGCCGACGTCGCCGATGCGGCGATCACCGCACCCAACAAACAAAAACACGAAAATATTTGATGAATCTTCATCGAAAACTCTCTTTCCTTTTACGCCTTTGTATTTTACCTTGTTTTCATGATTTAATCAACGGTAAATTATTGCCCCAGGCCGGCCGGTGAAAACCGCCCGATATTGTTAAACAATTCTTCGATCGCGTTCAGTTCAATCGCCGCCGGAATTTCCGTTTCGCCCGGCGCCACCGCCACGCGCGGCAATTCATCGCCCCGCAAGACGCGCACCCGGGTGACGCGTTTGCCCTGGACCCAGGCCAACAAGACCGTCTGGTTGCTGTACGTCACGGGCAGCGGCCCGCGATAATTTTCGTCCGCGCCGTAATAAATCCACACTTCGTCGCCATGGACGGTTTTCACCTGGGGGTTGCCGATTTTATCCAGCAACGCGTCCGTCGTGCGAATCCCCGCCACCGCGCCGTCCAAATCCATCGGAAAGACATAGCCGCGATGCTTGGTCTGGAACGTGCAGGCCGCCAAAAACAACGATAAAATTAAAAAAATCTTCCTCATACCCCCTAATGTACCCCAAACAGGGGCCGCCACGCAATCAGTTTTTTCAGGTATTTTTATCCCATACCGCCCCGCAAAAAACTTGACATTTTTTTTTTTGGATTATTATCGTGCTTAAAATAACCCAACAAGGAGAGTGAAATGATCACTAAAACCGAATCGATTCAAATTCAGGGGCACGACGCCACCAAGACCATCGTCACCGACGACGCGGGGCGTATCATCCGCAAATCATGGACCATCAATGAATTTGATGGGTTCGACAATTTTCTGTGCAAAGAAACCCGCATCCAATATCTGGATGACGGAAAACGCAAAATCACCCTGTACAAACGGGCCTTAGAATCGGAATCCATCCCGTATTGGACAGAAATAACCCGTCAGCCCAATGGCGACTGCGAGGAATTATGTTTCAAAGGTAAAGATAAAAAACAATACCGGACATTCCGCCGCTTTTGCGCCGGCGGTTATATGTATACATTCGACGATGCTGGTGGCAAAATCACAGAAGAAATATTTTCACAAGAAACCGGTAAACAAGTTAGCTATGACCACCGTTATCCCCATAAAGTTACCTATGACCCTAGTTTTCCCCATAAAGACCGCCGCTGCGTTATCAAATGGACCGACGATGGCGAAATGTATTACAAAGTGGACCACGACGGAGAGACAACTGAAGTTTTCCGTAAGAATGTTGATACGGGCTGGTATACCAAAGAAGAAAATTGCTTTGGTTGTCAAAAATCTTGGACCTACGACGAAAATAACGTACTGCAGGAATATAAGCTGAGTACGATATTTAGCAATAATTCCCATGAAGAAAAATATGAATACTATGACGATCACAAGACCCTGAAAACAAAAACGATTCATACGTACGCAAACAACTTAACAATCCGGGAAACGTATGACCAGGCCGGCAATATCATTGAACGGTACGATGTCACCCGTAACCTCTGCACAAAATACAGTGAATCCAATGGGATTAAACGGGAACTGACGACCAAAAACGGTAAATTCGTCAAAAAAGTATTAACCACGGATGACCGCAAATACACCCAAACCTTGCTGGATGACGGAACCCTGGAAAAGGAATTTAGGGGACCAAAACATCTTCTTATCCTGAAAAGCCGTCATGGACGTATCGTTTATCTGTTGAAAGAGTATAGGGGAACGAAACGCCAGGAAAAAAAAGTTTTCGACGATAATGGCGTCTTGTTAGAGGCCAATGAATCCTATTATGGTCCATTATCAGAGGAAACCAAAGACGATCGCAGAAATTCATCGTCTTATAAAAAAGTATTTGATGGTGACACATTCCGGATTGAAACCAAAAAGTACGATGCGGATACCCGGACCGAAACCCGCACCATTCTCAATACCCGTGGGATAGAGGTCTCTAAGACCATCAGAGAATTTGACAGTGACTACATATATTACCAGCCCATTCTGCGCCTGCGTGAATACGACCACTCTGTTCTGGTTCAAGACACAAAGTATAAGGTTAATTCTTGTAATAAATCAGAAATGACGGACGATTGTCGTTTTGATCCGAAAACCGGCGCCTTGGTCAAACATGTTTATCATGACGCTTTTGGTAACGAGGTCACAGTGACCTGGGACGCCCAAAACAATTGTTTCCAGAAAACCGTTCGCCATGGCGGTGAAATTGTTTACCAAGGGGCCGATACCCAGGACCTGGTCCTGGACAGACAGAATGATATTCTGACCCTGAACGGAACGCCGAATGTGTATGATGTCCAGAGCAAACTTGAAGGCACATTCTTGCGTGTGAACGGTACCCAGCGGAATTTGTATTTGGGCCCGGATATGAAAACCGAATTATTTGCCGAATCTGACGGCAAACGATGCTTTCATTTCTCGGACGCGATCAAATGCTATATCTTTGGGCGCCACTGCGATAAACAGGGCGACGATTTATCCGAACTGGGCCGCCAACAGGCCA
Organism: bacterium; assembly: GCA_014802705.1. Lineage (GTDB taxonomy): Bacteria > Pseudomonadota > Alphaproteobacteria > Rs-D84 > Rs-D84 > Enterousia. The sequence continues at coordinate 11,052 of JAAVBR010000035.1, forward strand.
AAAACATCGGTATTCTGTTGGGGCTGATGTTGATGGGGCGGCTGGATATGGCCAATATTGTCCGGCCGGATGAAATCCTGTGCACGAACAACCCGCGCAGTATTCATACCGCCAACATTATCGCCGACAACATCGTCAAAACCGCCGGCATTGATTTGCCCGATGTAAAGACCTATGATGCAATGCTGAGCGGCCATGCCGCGGTCAAGGAACGGAATGCCAATCTGTTGACCATCAGTTCGTGCGGCAACGGCTTTGTTGGCGATGCCCAAATGGGCAGCATCAACATCGCCCCCAAAATCGGCGATGAGGTCTATCAATACCAAGGAATGCTGACCCTGGATGCCAATCGCATTCAATCCATTCTGGCCGAATACGGCATCCACCAGAAATAAAAAATCCCGCCCGATTGGGCGGTTTTTTTATTTCTGATTTCTGAATGCTGATTTCTGATTTGCCGACACCCCGGCCCGTTGGGTCACCCCTCTTGCACATGAGGGGAACTTAGATCGTTTTTAATTCCGCCATATAGCACTATACTCTTGTCCTTCCCGCGCAGGCGTGAGTGGGGGTATATAATTAA
>JAAVBR010000036.1 GCA_014802705.1 bacterium
GGTTTAATCTGACGGGTGATTTGGTGCCGATGGCCGCCCATGGATTGGTGATCAGTTCGACCGCATTTTTATTGCTGGGGATTATTCGCGTGGCCAGTTATTATTACCAGGCCACCGGCAAAGTCGGCTATGCCAATATGCTGATATATGGGGATGCGTTTGTGGTGTTGCCCTTGTGCCTGTTTATTTTGCCTGTCTTTTTCGGGATTGACGGTGTTTGGATGGCCATGCCGGTATCGCGTGTCATTTTGTTTGGGATGGTGGTGTGGTTGTGGTTTGGTCGGCGGCGTGTCGCCAAAGCCTAAATAAAAACAAGCCCCGGATGAATGTCCGGGGTTTTGTTTATTCGATGCAGCAATTGACGGCGTTTTTAACCCAGTTTTTTAGTTTTGACATCCCGCCCTTGGCCGTTTCCGGCATCGGCGCCGGCGCGATCGCCGCGGGCTGGGCGGCCTTGGTTGCCTTTTGGGATTTGGGCGCCGCGGCATATTTCAAATCGCCGCCGATCATGCCCATATTCAATCCCCAAAACAAACAATACAGGTTATAGGATTCATCGAACAATTCATTTGCCTGGGCCGCGTCGCCACTGCTTTGCGCTTTGGTGCCCACCTCAAACAAACGCATGGACGCCGCCAACAGGTGCTTGGAAATGCACCAGACTTCCCCTTCGTAGGACGGGATGATTTTTTGCATCATCCGTTTGCGCAGATCGCGAACCCCGTTAATCATATTGTAAAATTCGGTCTTGCCCGTTTTGGCCCCCGAAAACATCAGGTGTTCTTCGATGGAAATCAGATTCATAATGCCGATCGACAAATCCTGATCCGACGACAGGTCTTTGGGATTGACCTTTTTCGCGGCGTCCATTTTTTCCACAAATTCTTTCACGGTTTTGATTTTAGACATGGGCATCTTTCTCCTTTCCTTTAACAAATATTGATGATCAAACTGGCCCCCGCCAAGACGACGATGGGCAAAACAACCTTTTCAAACGGGAAATGCGCATGACCGCCATTTTTGGCCTTCATAATATCATAGATTTTTTCCGTCAGGATAAACAGCGCCGCCCCCACCAGCGTTCCCATCAACAACGGATCCAATTGGATAATGCCCATATAGGTGCAGGCCTTGTACGTCACCGGGCCCAAATAGGCAAACCCGATCGATGCCACCGACAGCGCCAACACCAACGCATTGCGGCCGGAGAATCGCCACCCGCGCCCGTCCATAAATTTCAGAATCCAATAGCCCACAATCACCAACAGCGCCCCCGCCCAGACGCCCACCACGGCGTCCGATACCCCCATGCGCCGCGTGACGGGCAATGCCGCCCCAATCGCAATCGTGCACACCGGACAGGCGGGATTGGCCATTGCCGAAACCGGCATCATCGCCAACAATCCCCACAATAATTTTTTCATGATACGATCCTTTCCTTGTTTAAAAACATATAAATATTACTATATATTATTTATAATATATATAAAAAGTCAAATAAATATTTGCGCCGCCCCATCCTTCGTGCTAGGATCATAAAAAAGACAAGAGTTTTCAGATGCGCAACGCCCCCCTGCCAGAGGTTAAGATCAACACCCAATTGCCGGCCGCGATTATGGCCCGCGCCGCGCGCGGCATTGCGTACATTGCGCATCCGGTGCGCCTGCGGATTTTGGAATTCTTGGATGTGAACGGTCACGCATCGGTATCGGCCATCGCATCGGCCGTCGGCATTGACCAGACCATCGCATCCCAACATTTGAAAAAGATGCGGGACGCGCACCTGGTTACAACCACACGGCGCGGGATTTTTATTTATTATGAAATCGGGGCCGAATACCCCGCCAGTATTTTTGTCTGTCTGCGCAAATTGTTCGGCCACATGACGGATCAACGGCGATTTTTACGCGACGGTCATCGCGAGATATTGCCCATCGATTACACCACCATGGCGGCCAATCGAATTAAATTATTCGCCCATGTGGATAAAATGCGTATCTTGGAATATTTGACATATCGCGGGGAATCATGCGTCGGCGACATTATGGCCGGCGTCCAATTGCCCCAGGCCATCACATCCCAATACTTAAAAAAATTGGGCGAAGATGGTTTTGTCACCGCGCGCCGTGATGGCCGCTATGTCCACTATACGATTACCGCCGGCGTGCACAAGACCGCCATTGGCTGCATCCACCGCCGTTATGAACGGGTGGGCGACGCGTTTTAAAAACTGTACGTCATGCCCACGCCGTAAAAGCCGTATGAATTGTTTTCCGGGGCCGTGTTGCCGTTGGAAAAATGTTGGGTGTATATTTCCATCGCCCATGTATCCGTCAGACGCCATCCGCCGGCCACCTTGAACTGAAACAGCAATTTGGATCCGATGCGGTCGTTTTGTTGGGCCTGGAATCCGACGCCGGCGCCCACACTGAAATACCAACAATCCCCATGCATCAAGGCCAAATCTTCGCTGGCGAATAACATCGGGATGGAATATTTATCCCATTGCCAATGATATTTCGACCCCAGCCCAATTGTTTCGCCAAAATTCAACGATTGACGGGCCGGAATTTTAAAGAACGTCGTCGGCTGTGAATACTGGATTTGCAGCATATAGAACGGCACCAACCGTGTTGGCGGCGGCACCAAAAATCCGCTGTCGACACCCTGGGCCATATAGACGCCAACCTGATGATCCGCATATCCCATAAAGGGATTTGACATTTGTGCGGCCTGGGCCGCGGGGGCGCATAACAAAACCGCCCCAAAAAAGAATACGATTTTTTTCATGACACGCCATCATATTCAATTCAGGGGACGATTTCAAGAAAAAATCATTATGATTTATAATTATTTAATATATGAATAAAATCCGGGGCCGCGGGATTATTTATATAATCCCGTCCGCCGCGCCACATCCCACCAATATTCGGCAAAGACCGGGCGTCGCGCCGGATCGCCCCAGGGCTTCATCCAATTGGAATAATGCATCACGACCAGATGATGCCGAATGTCTTCCAATTCACGCGGGGCATAGATGCGAAAGATACGCCGCCCCATATAGGTTTGAAAATTATACCGCAGGGGCAGATACAGCACCCGGCCGCGCGTACTGAAATTCAACAGGTCTTGGTCCGGATTCATATACTTTTTAATCGGGGCGGCCGCGACCCATTTATCGTATAACTTTTCCCGGCGAATTTGATCCAGATTTAAAACCAAGAATCCTGAATTGATGTATTTGTTGCCATGCGCCGGCACACCCGCCACGATATGATCGCCCATATCCATGCGTGCCAATTCAACCAAATCGCGAAAGAAAATCGTATCAATATCTGCATAGATGATTTTGGACACATTCGGCAAGAGTTTGGGCAGCATCATCCGATACCATATCGACAGGGGCCACCGGGTTATGCGGCACGCGTTGTCAAAATCGTGATTGGCGGCCAAAAATTTAATCCGGGATCCGGTATGCCGCACCATTTTTTCCAGGACGCGCCGCTGGGTGGCGGTCACACTGTCATCCACAACACAATAAATGGCATAATCACAGATGCCCAATCCCGCATCCACCAGGGATCGAATGGCCACGGCCGCCAAATTGGCCCCGCGCCCATCGAAACAAAACGAAATATTGATGGCCGTGGGCCATGGTTCCATGGGCATGTCGCGCACCCCCACCGATTGAATAAAACCGCGAAATCGAATCCGATCCCGCACGGCGCGACGCGTGGTTTTATCCCGATAAAACATAGATGCGATTTTGGCAAATCGTTCACGCCGGCCCCAGTGTTTGTACATGTGCATACCCCTTTGTTGACATAATGAAACCGCCCAATCATCTCAGGCGGCAGGAGTTTCAACACTATCGTATGCGTAATAGCGCGATGTTTTCAATATATGGCATCGCACTCCTGCCACTTACATCGCAGGAGCATTTAACGTCCGCTTTAGACGCGCATACAATGGGTGTTGAATCCCAATGCCGGAACACCCGGCATCACGATGATGATACTGGGGCCGCGGGATAAAATCAAACGAATTTGTTGCTTGCTTTTCCAAAAAGGTCTGTTATAATGCGGGGCATTGGCGGGATAGCTCAGCTGGTTAGAGCAGCGGAATCATAATCCGCGTGTCGGGGGTTCAAGTCCCTCTCCCGCTACCAAATTTCAACCCGGGTTTAACCCGGGTTTAAATTTGGTATTTGTGATATGTGGGCTTGAACCCCCGAACAAGGGGGTTCAAACGAGTAAATAGGCATGTGGGAACATGCCGGTTGCGCATCGCGCAAATTTGCGAAGTTCCGTCGTGGGACGATGTGACAACATCGTCACCGACGAATTCGCTCCCTTAGCAGCAAGACAAAAGTACATTTCAAGTGAATCGCGTAACCTTGCGACGCGGACATTGGCTCGTTGCGGATATCGCAACTCGCCTTGTCCTTATACGCTCGGTTTCCCTCTCCCGCTACCAAAATTTGAACCGACCTTGTGTCGGTTTTTTACATGCATTTTCCATCTGGGGCGGCGCCGTTGCATATCATGCGCATGGCACATTTTGTGCATTCGGGGCCGAATGTCGGTCGATACCACGGCGCGTCCCCAAACAGGTCTCCCCATGGCCGTCGCAGGTTCCAAACAATTTCACGTCCCGCATGTTGCAGGCCGGATTTTAAGGCCTGTTCACTTTGTTGGCGTTTGGTGGGGATGGTGTAGACCCGACCATCTTTTTCAAACACGGTGCCGGTTTCGATAAAGCAGAATTGCACGTCTGTGGCCACGCATTCGTCGTACAGTTGTCGGACCCAATCATATTTCAATACCCGCGCCCCGTCATAGTTTTCGCCGCCGGCAATAACTTGTTCAATTTTTCCGGTCGCCAAATAGGGCGCCAATGAAATCGGCCCGATAAACGGGGCGGTCATGACCCCTTTGTGTTTTGCCGGAATATCCAACAGGATTGGAATCCGTTCATCGGCGCGTGCCTGATTTTCGGCGGTGACGGAAATCATGACATTATCCCACCCATCGCCCCAGTCGCGCGGCAAATGCGCCGCAATGCGTTCCGGGCGCTTGGTCAATAAATGGAATGCAACGTCGGGGCGGGCGGCCATAATGCCCCAGGCATCATCCCGCCAGACATCTGCCGTATCCAAAAAGAAATCCGATGTCAGGCACACGCGAATGTGTTCGCCGCTGCGTACCTTGTACGTGCCGTCACTGTTGCGATGCAGGGGATAGTCAAAGTTGTTTTTGACACGATAGACCATGGCGCCGTCGCGTCCGCGCTGTTTATCCAGATAATACATATAGCAATGGTCACAGCCTTCGGATTTCTTGGTGCAACCATGCCATGGGTTCCATATATCGTGCATTGCATCCTTATTTTTACATTTATCTGACCATGGGCGCCACCGTTTTTTTATTTTCGGATAAACAAACATCGGATGGCGTTCAGGATGGCCAATATCATTACCCCGACATCGGCGAAAATCGCCATGTACATATTGGCCATGCCAAGCGCCCCCAGCCCGCGGCGATCGCGCCGGCGCCGATGCCGGAAACGGCCAAGGGCGGGATGTCAAAACTAAAAAACTGGGTCAAGACGGCCGTCAATTGTTGCATTGAATAGGCAAAAACCGGGCGCGCACCGGTTTTATTTTCTTGCGTTTTGGAATTTATGGGATAAAATAACCGCATATTTTCGGGCGCGCGCGTGATGATACGACTGACAACCGGGGAATGCGCAAAACCCAATTAAAAGTAACAAGCCCGGGGTGGCACCGCGCGATACCAATCGCGCCCCTGGAACGCAAAAACGCCGGGTGCCGAAAATTCCGAATTTTGACGGTTGCCCGCAACACAACAAAGGGACCGAAATGTTATCGTTAAAATCAAAGTACAGAACGCATACGTGTGGGGAACTGCGCGCGGCGCATGTGGGGGAAACCGTGACCTTGGCCGGATGGGTGCATCGCAAGCGGGATCACGGGGGATTGTTATTTATCGACCTGCGCGACAATTATGGGATGACGCAATGCGTGTTTGACGGATCGGATGACGCATTGGCCGCGGTGCGCCCCGAAAGCGTGATTCAAATCACAGGGACGGTTGTGGCGCGTGACGCGGCGGCCGTGAATGATAAAATCCCGACCGGCGGGGTTGAGGTGCAGGGCACGTCTTGGACGGTGCTGACGAATGCAGATGTCCTGCCGTTCCAGGTGTTTGGGGACGACGGCACCGTGGCCGAAGATTTGCGGTTGAAGCACCGCTATATCGACCTGCGGCGTGAATCGTTGCATCACAATATTTTGATGCGCAACCGCATGATGAAATTCCTGCGGGATAAAATGTGGGATATGGGTTTTTCCGAATTTCAAACGCCGATTTTAACGGTGTCCAGCCCCGAGGGCGCGCGCGACTATCTGGTGCCGTCCCGCAATCATCACGGGATGTTCTATGCCTTGCCCCAGGCGCCGCAACAGTTCAAGCAATTGATTCAGATCGCGGGATTTGACCGGTATTTCCAGATCGCGCCGTGTTTCCGTGACGAAGATTTGCGCGCCGACCGATTGATTGAATTTTATCAATTGGATATGGAAATGTCCTTTGTGGACCTGGCGGATATTCAGGCGGTGGGCAATGACCTGATTCCGGCGTTGATCCGCGAATTCGTGCCGGGGGCCAAATTGGCCGATGAGATTCCGCATATCGCCTATGACGATGCGATGCTGAAATACGGATCGGACAAGCCTGATTTGCGCAACCCGATCATTATCCATGATGTGACGGATGTGTTCCGCGGATCGGACTTTGGCATTTTTGCCAATGCCATTGAAAACGGCGCCGTGGTGCGCGCCATCCCGGCGCCCGATACCGCCGACAAGCCGCGGTCGTTCTTTGATAAATTGGGCGAATACGCGGTGTCTGAATTGAAACTGGGGGGCCTGGGCTATATCGTCTTTGGGGACGAGGTTAAGGGGCCCGTCGCCAAGAAACTGGATGCGGACCGCATTGAAAAACTGCGCGCCATTGCCGGGGAAAACGCCACACTGTTCTTTGTCTGTGATGCGCGGGACACGGCGGCCAAGGCGGCCGGCAAACTGCGCACCAAATTGGGCGAAGATTTGGGCTTGATTGATGAAAACGAATTCCGCCTGTGCTGGATCGAAGATTTCCCATTCTATGAATTGAACGAGGAAACCGGTGCCATCGATTTTGGTCACAATCCGTTCAGTCTGCCCAAGGGGGAATTGGATGGCGATCCGTTGACGATCAAGGCGAACCAATTCGACATGGTGTTAAACGGTTGTGAAATTTGCAGCGGGGGGCTGCGCAACTATAACCCCGACACCATGGTCCGGGCGTTTGAGATCGCCGGATATGGTCCCGAAGATGTCAAAGCCAAATTCGGCGGCATGTACGCGGCGTTCCAATATGGCGCCCCGCCGCACGGGGGATGCGCGTTTGGGATTGACCGTTTGGTCCAGATTATTCTGGGGGCAGCGAATTTGCGCGAAGTGGTGTTGTTCCCGACCAACCAACGGGGCCAGGATCTGATGCTGGGCGCGCCGCGCGAAGTGACCGAGGCCCAACTGCGCGAAGTGCATATCAGCGTGCGCAAGAAAAATTAAAACGCGCGCGATGCCCCGAACCCGCCATACGGCGGGTTTTTGTTTTTTAAGAATCTTTGCCTGATGCACCGGGCAAAATATGCACTATAATGGCCGCAACATAGAAATGGGGGACGGGATGGATCAACAGACGCAAATTGAAAAACTGGCCGCGTTTTTGCGGCTGACCCCTTATCAAACCTATATTTTGGAAAAGAAAGCGCCACTTTATAACCTGGGGCGGGTGGTCAAGCGTGGCGGCATTTTATATGTGCCGTACCGCACGCCATCGGCCGCACGCTGGCGGGATGCGGCCGCCCGATTGCTGTTTGGACCGATGGCCGATTTAATCGGGCCGGACGAAATGGTGGCGACCGGCGTGCGGGGTGCCCGTCTGTTGCCTGACGGGCGGGTCTTTATGCCGCGCGGCCGTTAAAACCGATCGTGGGTGCGCACAAATTCCCGCATAAAGTCCGGATCAAAATTCATCATAATATCCGACAGGGCATAATCCCGCGCGGCGCCCATAATGCGCATGCGGACCGGTGCCGGGGTTGGCGCCGTCGCGCGCAGCATCAGATCCAATTGCGCGGTCATCACCCCATCGCGGATCGCAAGCATGCCCGTCCCATCCATGTGGCGCAGGCGTATCGACATCGGCGCGGTTGTTTCAAAGGTATTTTCCCCAAACCGTCCCGTGATGTGCATTGTCTTGATCGCGGATGTGCCCGATTCCAGGGCCGCCGCCAATGCCATTTCTGCATTCAGTTTCGTGATATTGGGCGCCGCCGCGTAAAACGCGTCCAGCCCCAATCCGATCAATGTGCCGCCATCGATCCCCAGATCCACCGTCCCCGTTAAATTATGCGTCACGTCATAGGCAATGTATCCGTTGGTCTGCATATCAATCGTGCCGGTGATTTGGGCGTCCCGCACGTTCAGGGGCGCGTCCGCATTCAACAGCGGCGCCGTAATCACAAAGCGATTGAGTTGCACCGATATATCATATTTCTTTTTATTTTGACGGATCTGGGCCAGGATATTGCCCCGGTCATTGTCCGCGATGGAAAACGTCTGGATGCCGGATTTCAAGGCATAGACAAAATTCCGATATGCGTTGCCGTTGTAAATCAGGGTGTCCGCCGCCAAGGACAAATGGATGTCCAAATCAAAGGGCGCGGTAATGGGGGAGGGCACGCGGAATTGCAATTCGTCATAACGATCCAAGAATTCCTGGGACGCAAAGGCATCCGTATTCAACATATCCGTCCGCAGGGTCAACGTATCCCCCGCCATGGTCCCTGTGAACGTCGTGTTCCCCATGGTTAAAACCAGGTTTGAAATCCGTCCGCGTGCAAAATCCCCCCGTGCGGTAAAGGGCAGGTCACGCAAAAATTGCAGATGATCAATCCCCAGCCAATCTTTGATATTATTGCCCTGGATGTCAAAGGTGTTGGCCGTGATCTGCATCCGCCATGTGCCGTCGGTCGCGGTGTACGTCATGGCGTCCCCGGTGCCGGTCCAATCGCCCGGATCATCCATCCGCGCCGCGGGGATAAAGAACAAATCGGGGCGCATGGCGTGCGGCGTGCGGCCCTGGGCAAAGGTGTATGTGGGATCTGCCGCCCCCCGATGGGTGACATCCATCCGACCGGCGGCGTCCGTAAAGTCAAAGGTTATCTGGCCCGTCTGCCCCAGGGCACGGGTCAATTCGATCAATTGGTCTGTATCCGGCATGGGACGTGCGGCCCGCACCGTGACATCAAATGTGTCGTCGGTGACGCGCAAATGCCCCGTCATATCGCCATGGGAAAATTCGCGGCATGTCCAATCGGTGGGTGTCCCGGAAAAGAGGCACGATGTCGCGGCCCCGCGCCATGGACCCGACAGCCGGACATCCCGCGCCCCGTCCGCATGCACATGGCCACCCGTCGCCCGCCAGGTATCCGTCGATATTTCGTCGATCTTGATTTCGTTATCATCCCCCGCCACCCGCAGCACCAGGTGATCCAGGGTATGCCCCAAAAACGTCATCCGCCCCCGCAGGTCCAAATCATACGTTGTGTTTTTCAATAATCCCGTCGACCCGGTGATAAAGGATAAATCCATATCCACGTCCCGGGCCTTTAATTGAATCACGCGGTCGCCGTTTTCCATCAATTGAATGCGCCCGGTAAAATTGTCGCCCCGGATATTGGTAAAGTCAAAGCCGTACGCCCCATCCCATTCGAAATCCAGGGTTAGGGCGACGGGCCCGTCAATTTTAGGCTGATCAAACTGAAACCAACGGTTGATGTTGTCTGTCTTGATCGCCGCGGTGCCGCGCGCGGCGCCATCGGCATACAGGTTGCCCGTGATGGTTAAATCGTTGGCCTGGTTTTTAACAGTGAACGCGTCGCCGGTAAAATCAATATCGTATTTGTGTTGATCTGTGCGCACCAATCCGCGCAGTGCCCCCCCGTCCAGGGTCGCGCGAATAATCTCGTAATCTTTGCCCAGGAATGTCACCACACAATCGCGCAGGTCCAAACCGAAACGCATCGGAATCGGTGTCAGGCGATCAATCGTAATCCGGGCGCCGGTCACCCGAATGGGCCCGGACAGCGGCGCGCGGTCCAGATGAAACACACCGGCCCAGGGAATGGACACCTGGACCGTGTCAATGCGCCCATTCGGTACCACAATGTCATGGGCCGCGATGGTGGGGCCGCCCATCAGGCTGAACCGGATGGGGCCTTGGATCTGAATATCGGCGCCGGTGCGCATGGCCAAGACGGATGTCAGTTCCGGGCGCAATTTATTCAATGTGATGCGCGGGGGGATAATCACCGCCGCCAATGCCGCGGCCGCCACCATGCACAGCGCGGTCCACAAGATCCGTCGTTTATATCTGGGTTTTAATGCCATTCTCTTCTTCCTTGTATTTTCATTATAATGAATTATATTAAACATTGTGAATAAAAAAATATTTGATCTTCAAAGTGATTACGCCCCCATGGGCGACCAACCGACGGCCATTGCCGAACTGACCGACGGGGTGCGCGATGGACGCCGGTCTCAGGTATTGCTGGGGGTGACGGGTTCGGGCAAGACATTTACCATGGCGAATGTGATTGCGAACCTGGGGCGGCCGGCGTTGATTATGGCGCCGAATAAAATCCTGGCGGCGCAATTGTATACGGAAATGAAATCATTCTTTCCCAACAATCATGTCGAATATTTCGTGTCGTATTATGATTATTATCAGCCAGAGGCATATATGCCCACCACCGACACGTATATCGACAAAGACGCATCCATCAATGAACAATTGGATCGCATGCGGCACAGTGCCACCCGCGCCATGCTGGAAGAACGTGACGTCATCGTCGTGTCGTCGGTATCGTCCATCTATGGGATGGGGTCGCCGGAACAATACGCGGGGATGAAACTGGTGCTGAACGCGGGCGACAAAATCGGGATGAAGGATGTGATGCGCGCCCTGGTGGATATTCAGTATAAACGTAATGACATGGCCTTTGAACGTGGGGATTTCCGGGTGCGGGGCGACAACCTGGACATCTTTCCGTCGCATGCGCTGGATCGGGCGTGGAAACTGTCATTCTTTGGCGACGAAATCGAAGAGATTTGGGAATTCGATACCTTGACGGGGGCAAAATTACATAAATTGGATCATGTGGCGGTCTATCCCAATACGCACTATGCGACGCCCATGCCGTCGATTTTACAGGCCATCGGCCAGATCAAGACGGATTTAAAAGAACGGTTGGATTATTTTCATGAAAACATGAAGTATATCGAGGAACAGCGTCTGCGTGAACGCGTCAATTTCGATATTGAAATGATGGAAAGTACCGGCACATGCCGCGGGATTGAAAACTATTCGCGCTATTTATCCGGACGTGCGCCCGGTCAACCGCCGCCGACATTGTTTGAATATTTGCCACGGGATGCGGTCTTGTTTATTGACGAAAGTCACGTGACCGTCCCCCAAATTGGCGCCATGTCGCGGGGGGACCGCGCGCGCAAAGAAACGCTGAGCCAATATGGATTCCGACTGCCGGCGTGTATTGATAACCGACCGCTGACGTTCAATGAATGGGACGCGTTGCGGCCGCAAACGATTTTCGTATCCGCAACACCGGCGGCATGGGAATTGGAACAGTCCAACGGCATTGTGTCCGAACAGGTCATTCGCCCGACGGGCCTGTTGGACCCGGTCTGCGATATTAAACCCACCGCGCATCAGGTGGATGATTTATTGGACGAAGTCAAACGGGTCACGGGGCGCGTCCTGGTCACAACGTTGACCAAGAAAATGGCGGAACAACTGACCGATTATCTGAACGAAAACGGCGTGCGGGCCAAATACCTGCACAGCGATATTGAAACCCTGGAACGTATTGAATTGCTGCGTGATTTGCGTCTGGGCAAATTTGACGTTTTGGTGGGGATCAATCTGCTGCGCGAAGGGCTGGATGTGCCCGAATGTGAATTGGTGGCGATTATGGACGCGGATAAAGAGGGTTTTCTGCGATCCACGCGTTCGTTGATCCAGACCATCGGGCGCGCGGCGCGAAATGCCAACGGACGCGTGATTTTGTATGCGGATAAAATCACAGATTCGATGCGGGCGGCCCTGGATGAAACCGCGCGCCGTCGGGAAAAGCAAATGGCGTACAACGCCGAACATAACATCACCCCCAAAACGGTGGCCAAGGCCATCTTTGCCGAGGTGGGGGACAAAGACGACAAGACCGACAAGTCGCGCAAGTTTGTTTATAGCAAATCGGGTGGCGTGATGGATGCCGCCGCCATCCGTAAAGAGATCAAAGATCTGACCAAAAAAATGCGCGATGCGGCGGAAAACCTGGAATTCGAAGCGGCGGGCGAATACCGCGACGCCATTCGCCGATTGGAAGACGATTTGTTGTTGGTGGAATAAAAAACGCCGGGATAAAGTCCCGGTGTTTTTTTATCTTGTTTTCTGGGGCGCGTGCCGCAAATTCTGATAATGGACCGATGAATCCGGTCTGGTGGTGTCCGGCGTCGGGGTGGGGGATTGGACTGTTCGGCCCCGGACCACCGGCAAATCTTTCAGGTTTTTTAACTTTGGCCCAAACAGGCAAATCAAGGCCGCGAGCCATGTCGTCATCACCACCCCCATGGCCAATATCGCGACAAAGCCGCGGCGATTAAAATGCATATTTTTAAACCGTTCGGGGATCAGGGACATGGCGGGAATCCGGGGTTATTTGCTGTGGCCTTTGGACTGGCGGGCCTGGATCGTGGCCTTGTAATTTTTCAGGGCCTTTAACAATTTTTCAGTGTCTTCGTCCGATGTGGTATCATGCGCATGCAGACGCAGCATCAGGGTGTCTATCTGGGCATCGGTCATGTCCAGCATGGGTTCGTGTTCCAACGTGTTTTCCATATCCCCATCCGGCATGTTCCGGGACGTCACCCAGTGTTCAATCAAGAACGTCGCCGCCGCAATGGCCGCCGTGGTGCCGACCAGGATGGCGGTGCGTTTCAAAGTCCTTTTCGTTTTCATATCGTGTATCCTATGTAGGTCAGGTTTTTCATCAATTTTTTCAAATTATAAACACAAAATAACATGTTGTCAATTTTATTTTGGGGCCGCGTGTGCAATAAAATCTTGCGCTTTTGGAATGGGGCCTTTATGATGGGGGCATGATAACCGTAACAGAAAATTTGGAACAAACGCGGGCGTGGGCGGCGGATTTTGCCAAAAATCTGCGCGCGCCGGTCTGTGTGGCATTGCATGGGGATTTGGGCATGGGAAAATCCGAAATCGCCCGGACCATCATTCAAACCCTGTGCGGGGCGGATACCGTGGTCCCCAGTCCGACGTTCACCATCGTTCAAAACTATGACGGGATTTCACACTTTGACCTGTATCGGGTGACGGATGCGTCGGAATTGACGGAAATCGGGTTGATGCACGCCATCGATCACGATATTACATTGATTGAATGGCCCGATATGGCGGCGGAAATGCTGCCGCCCGACACGATCCATGTCTATATCGATGTGGCGGGTGACGGCCGCCGGATTCGGGTCGAATAAATTATTCGGATTTTTTCAGCAGACTTTGCACCGCCAACGGGAAATCCGCACTGCGTGCCAGATACGATCCCGCCACCAATAAATCGGCGCCCGCGTCCCAACAGGCCTGGGCCGTTTGATCATTGATGCCGCCATCCACCGACAGGGTGAATTTCAAACCGTATTTTCGACGCGTCGCCGCCAGGGTTCGAATCTTGCGCAAGGTCCCGGGGATAAATGTCTGGCCGCCGGCGCCGGGTTTGACGGACATGATTAAAACCTCGTCAATCTCGCGCAAGATGGGTTTTAGGGCCGCGACGCCCATATCCGGGGACAGGGCAACCCCCGCCCGCCGGCCGCGGCGATGAATTTCCGCAATCGCGGCCCGCACCCCCGATGTGCCCCCCGATACGATAATGGTGTCGGCCCCGGCGGCGGCCGCATCCGCCGCCCAGACGGCGGGACTTTCGGTCATCAAATGCACCGACAGGTGGGCGTTTGTATGGGCCCGAATGTATTTTAATTCGTCCATGCTGCCCGTGATGCGGTTCACGAAAAAGCCGTCCATCATATCCACATGAATCATCGATATTCCCCCCGCCCGGAACAGGGCATAGGTCTGGGGGTTGCGCATGTCAAAGGCCAATGTGCTGGGCAAAATCGGGATGACGCGGGTGCGCCGGCGGCGGCGCCCAAACAGGCGTCGGATCCATTGCGCGCGGCGGCGCCATTTGTCGCGCCGCGCCTGGTACGCGCGGATACGCGGCATTTGCGTTTGCCAGATATAATCGCCCAGTGCCCGAATGGTGGCGTCGGCCCCGGCCAGTTCGGTCGGGATATCAAAAATGTTGGTGACGTAATCGGCGATGCCTTCGATTTCGGCGCCGCCGCCCGACAAAACAATCCGGGTCGGATGATATTTTTCAATACCCGCCGCGCACATCGCGTGCAGGTTTTCCAGCGCCGCCGTCATTTGGGGCATGATAATATCGGCCACATCCGCCCGGGAAAAATCGTATGCCGCGTCCGCGGGGGTAAAGCGGTCCATGTCCCGCGCCGCGCCCGCCGCGATGGATCGCTTGATCCGTTCGGCGTCATCCGTATCGATGTGCAGCGCCGCGGCCAAGGCCCCGGTGATGTCGCGCCCGCCGGGGGTGGTGTGTCCCATCCAAACGGGGCCCCGATCGGTCCAGATGGCGGCGGTGGCGCCGTTCGCCCCCAAATCGATAAACAGTGTGGTCGTGTGTTTCGCGCGGCGCGTAAAATTTTGAACAAAAATCGGATCGAACCAGGCGGCGGCCTGGATATGTGCGCGGCGCAGGGCCGTTCCCACAGCCGCCCGGCGGTCGGCGGGATAACAAATCACGCCAAAGGCGGAAATCAACTGATGATCCACGTGCCCCAACGGGGTCAACAGATTATGCCCCCCCGGCGTGTCATAGCGCAGCGGCACGATATGCAAGGGATAGTGATTGTCCGGGATCGCAATCTGGGCAATTTGGGCGCGCAGATCGGCCGGTGTGATTTTATGGGCGGCGGGCCACTTGGTGCTCTTTAACGCCATGATGTATTCGGGTCGGCCCAGATTTCCGGTAACAAAGGCCGAATCAAAATGGCATCCGATTTGTTTTTCCAATTCGTCCACCACGGCCTTGATCGCAAAGGTGGTGTCTGTGCTTTCCAACGTATGCATGGCCGACCGGACAATCCGGGCGTCCCGCACACGGTGGGCGATGCCGCGGACGGCCGCGGTGCCGATATCCAGACACAGAAAAGATGAATCCAAAACATTCATGGCGCGCATCCCCCGAACGGCCCAAAAATTATTTCACCAAAATGCGGGCCGGGTCGCGCATGTCGATCACGCGCAAATCGCGTCCCAGAATCCCGTGGTTCTTATCCAAAATCATCAGGGTGCTGATCGCCGCGGTGGCATCCGCCTGGGGCAGCATGACCGTCACACCACCCGTTGTATAGAGGTTCCAACGCCGCCCTTCGATCCATTCGATGGAATCCAGTGCGTCCCCCATATTGGCGGCGGTTTTGACAATGTCCCGAATGTCGTTGGGGACCGTGCCGCGAATCAAGACCGCGCCTGGCGCCCGGTCATCGGCGGGCCGTTGCAC
>JAAVBR010000037.1 GCA_014802705.1 bacterium
AGCCAATTGGAATCTTTGATTGTGACGGGGCCACTGCTGACGATGGATCCACTGTGTGGGTCTTTGCGACAGATTTTTTCGATATAGGGCACGACGCTGTCGTCCAGCAGGGTGATGGTCGCCGACATCACCCAGTTCGCCGCCGGGATGTTTTCGCAGAACTTTTCCGGGTGGCCGAATTCCGGCGATTGGGCCGCAATCTTTTTCCACAGATCCCACGATCCGCCCAGGCCTGTCGGCGTGGGCGCCGGCGTGTCGTTTGTGCCGTATGTGCTGTTTTCCGTGATGGATCCGTTGGTGATCAAGACCAGATCGTTTTCCGTCAGTTTAATGGTCTTTTTCCGGCCGCCGGTGATCAGTTCGATTTTTTGTGCGACCTTGCGCCGGGCGGTGGCGTCAATCACCACATTGGTCACGCGCGTGTCGTAATGAAATTGTACGCCCCGTTCGGTCAGGTATCGCACCAGCGGGGTGATCAGGGATTCATACTGATTATATTTCGTGAATTTCAGGGCCGACATATCCGCCAACGTGCCCACATGGTGGATAAAGCGCAAAATGTAACGCCGCATTTCCATCGCCGACGACCAGGGTTCAAACGCAAACATCGTCGCCCAATACAGCCAGAAATTGGATTCAAAAAATTCTGTGCCAAAGACCTGGTCAATGGTGACGTCCTGCAGGTCTTCTTCGCGCATCAGCGCCAGGTGAATCAGTTCCCGAATGGCGGTTGGTGTCAGGGTGAGTTTGCCGTCCGTCGGCAGGCGCTTGCCCCGCCGTTCAATCACGCGGCAATGCGAATACGACGGGTCGTCTTGGTTTAACCAATAAAATTCGTCCAATACCGAAATATCCGGATTTTCCAGCGACGGGATGGATCGGAACAAGTCCCACAGGGTTTCAAAGTGGGCCTCCATCTCGCGGCCACCACGGATGATAAAGCCGCGCTGTGGATTCCAGATGCCGTCCATGCTGCCGCCGGGGACGGCCAGTTCTTCGAAAATATGAATCTTGTTGCCACGCATGCCGCCGTCGCGGATCATAAAGACCGCTGCGGCCAAGGACGCCAGGCCCGATCCCACCAAATAGGCGGATTTTTTGGCGGCGTCTTTTGGGGGACGGGGGCGGGCAAAGGCCTCGTAATTACCACTGCTGTAATACATAAATGCTCCTTTTGGTTTGTGTATGAAACCATAGGGCATTTGGGGGGAGTATGCATACAGGTTTGATTTCCGCCCGATCGTATCAGGCGTGGCGCCGCATGTGCGGGGCGATACCCATGGCACATCGCGCGGCCGCCACAATCGCCACCATCATCAAAATCAGATAGTATCGCAACCATGACGCATCCCCAAAGACACCGATATAGAGCATGCCGACATAACTGGCCCAGCGGCCGATAAACAGTGCCCCGTCACGCGCGATGAAATATTCGGTCTGGTGATCGCGATCCACACACGGGGATTTGGACAGCGTATACGTATTGGTTTCGCAAATTTGTTCCAGCAGGCAAATCGCCGTGGCGTACATAAAATTATAAATCAAAAACGTCATCGGTGTTGTATGTCCCACGAACAGGCCCATGCCGACAAAGATGGCGGCGGCGCAGACGGATAACATTTTGGAAAATGATGTGGCGCGGGCGATACGGCTGAAACCCCATGTTGTAATCATGGAACATATCGCGAACAGGGTGCCCAACGCCCCCAGTTTCAAGTCTGTGTGAAACATATAGACCGTGTACATGGTGATGATGGTCGACAGGGCCCCACTGGTCGAAAAGCCGCGCAGGATTTCAACCAAAAATAATTTCTTTATCACCGGAAAGCGCCGCAGGCATCGGATAAAACCGATAAGTTCCAAGGGCTGTTGCGAGCGGTGATACGATGGGCGCCATCCCATGATAATAATCAATTCCAGCACGGATACACCGATCAACGCCCCCGCCATTTGGGGATAGGAACCTGCCGTGATAAAGATTCCCAAAACCACCGGGGATAAAATTTTGGCCAGATTTTGCACCGTTGTCTTTAACCCCACAAAGCGTGGCATCTGGGCGGCGACCACCCGTTCGCCAATCATCGTGTGCATGGGAATCCAATACAGCGCACTGACCAACCCCCAAGCTATGCCCAGGGACACGGTATATTGGACCGCATTGTCGCCCAACACCATAATGGCCGCCAACAGGCCGATTTTAACAATCTGGTTCCAGACCAAGACGGCGATTTTATTGTGCCGCTTGGCCCAGGCGCCCACCATCACAAAGCCCGCCATCAGGACAACGTTGGTAAACAGTTCATACATCCCGATCGACAAAATTTCATGTGTCGTTGTCTGCATAATGAACGAGATGAGAAAGGTGCCAAAGAACAAATCGGAGACTTTCCGCAGGCCTTGGATGGCGATAATCAATTTTAAATCACGTGATAATTTTGGGACCATGGGGGAATTATATCATAAATCGCGCCCCGGGGAAAGATATTCCCATCGGTTGACATCGCCCCGGGCGCGTTTTATAATAACGGCATGAAAAAATTATTCTTGGGGATTTTGGTGATCATGAGCCTGGCCACAGCGGCATGCGGGGTTAAATCCGATCTGGCCCGGCCCGCGGGCGAAGGGATTTATCCCCGGCCGTATCCCGTTTATTAAAAGATAATATCCGGATTCTGGCGGGCCACGGCGGTGTACACGCCGGTATAGCCGCGGATGTAACAAATCTCAAACAAACTGTCGACGTCGAATTTCATCATGGCCTGGAAAACGGCCTGTTCGGTGGAAACCAGGTTGTGCCGCTGCATAATCCGGCGGGTCCGTTCAAAGGTGGTGTAAAATTCATGCACACGGTCGCGCGGCACCATAAAGCAGGCGGCCGGCACATCATAATCGGCATTGATCATTGCAATGTCGGTTAAATTTTGGCGTGCGGCGGACTGCGGCGTGATGTCGGCAATCGGCGGACAGAACTTCTTATACAAACTGTACACGAATTTCGGCACAAAATGCGGATGCGATTTGCCCAAGGTGGGCGCCACCGTGATACGGGCGCCCCCGGGGCGGGCGTCGATTTTGCCCGGCCAATCCTGCCAACATCCATCATAGGTTGGTGCCATGGCGCCGGCATCCACCCACATGAAATAATCGGAATTGAATTTGTTATTTTGGGCCGCCCAATCCATAACGGCGGGCTTGGCCATGATTAAAATCAGGTAATCAATCCATTGCTGGGGTGTCTTGCGATGCAGGAAATAACCGACGTTTTTCCGCATGGATTCCAAAATCTGTAACCATTCGTCCCGTTCGCCATAATGGGGCAGGTCCGAAAAATCCATCACACGCATGTTGATTTTATCCGCCAATCCGTTTGCGGTCAGAAATTCGGCGGTTTCCCGATCGCACCACAGGGCCACCCGTTCAAAGGTTTCGATCAGCTGTTTCAGCGACGCCAGATAAAAGTCTTGGAAGCGGCGCGTCGTGAATTTGTCCAGATTTTGGCGGCCCGGCATCCGAAACAGCATGGTGCAGAACGTAATGTCGCGCCGTTTTTTGTCATAGGCGATTTTCCGCGGGGGGGGGCATGAAATACAATTTTGGGTTGTGTTTTTTATGTTTTTAGTGTTTTTATTCGCCATTAGGGGGCCCCAACTGTTGTCTTATTTTGGTGCGGCTAAGGAGAATCGAACTCCTATGGGTTGCCCCACTGGAACCTAAATCCAGCGCGTCTACCAGTTCCGCCATAGCCGCAATTTTTATCCATATTTTATATTATGATAAAAAAGACTTGATTTCCAGTAAAATTTACCCTAAAATCGGTCGCAGAAGAATAAAAGGTAGACCAAAATGGCATCTAAAAAAGGCAGTAAAGAAGTTGTAAAGCTGGAAAACAAAGAAACCGGCTATTTCTACACAACCACAAAAAATACCAAGTCCGAAAATACCCAGGGCAAAATGAAGTTTCGCAAGTATGATCCGAAATTGCGCAAGCATGTGACCTTTACCGAAGCGAAAATGCCTCACTAAAAAAAAGACTTACAAAAAAATCCCCCCCATCGGGGGATTTTTTTGATCCTTAGTTTTTATATCGATCATAGATCACGGGTGTTTTATTGATCGTATAGACCCGATCCGATTCCGGTCGATTAAACCACAGGTAAATCACGTTGGCCGGGTCGGTCGCGCCCCATGGGTTTTGCGAACCGATAACCTGGCGCGATGTGTTATGGTCAAACACGTGGTGGAACGTGTTGTCAAAGACCCGGGTGTACGCGTCGCTGAAATCCGGACTGGTAATCATATTCATCGCCACCATGCCGCCCGGGCGTACGCGGTCGCGAATACGCTGCATAAACTGGACGGTGATCAGATCTTCGGGAACCTGGTACGAATTGGAATAGACGTCCAGGATGATCAGGTCCCATTGTTGGTCGGTGTTCTTTAAAAACTGACTGGCGTCTTGGACGACAAAACGTTTGTTCAAGGACAGGGGGGCGCCCAGAAAATGTTTTTCCGATACGTCTTTTAATGTGCGTTCAATATCCACAAACGTATAGGTGTTATAGGTGTCATTCAGCCCCGCCGTAAAGCCGCCCGCCCCCAGGACCAAAATGTCATGCGGGCGGGTGCGCGGCATGGTGTCGATAAAGTTTTGGTTAATATAGTTGATATAGGCGGCCGATGCACCGGTCTGTGGGTGGTACACCGACATCGGCAGACCATTCATATATAACACGCGCGTGTTGTCATCGCCCATGACCGCAATCGTCGAATTGGCATTATTGACCAAGATGCCCATTTCGCGATACAAAAACGCATTATTATTGATGATCCATGCCGGCACCAAAATCGCCGCCGCCCATATTCCCATCCGGGGGCGCGGGCGCGCGATGGCGGCCGCCACCAATCCCAAAACTGTGATCCACAAAATGGTGTAATTCACCCCGATAAAGGGCATCAAGACCAATGTCGTCGCCAGGGATCCCAGGACGGATCCAATCGTATCCCATGCCATAATGGATCCGGTGGCGTTGGCGTTATACCGGTTCAGGTACCGCGACAGCAATGCGGTATTGATGCCGAACAAATACGGCCCCACCGATAAAAAGACGATGGAATACAGGGCGGTCTGAATCACGCCGGATGTGATGCCGGCCATATACATCATGGAAAAATAGGTGGACAATAACACAAAACTGCCCGCCAGGACGGTCATCGCCGCGATCAATGTAAAGTTAAATTGCAACGCACGTCCCGCCCCGCGGCGCGTGATCCGTGCGGCCCCGCCCCGGAAATAGCCGATCGACATAAATCCCAAAAAGGTGCCCATAATAATACTGGTGATGACGGCGGCACTGCCCACGAAAAAAGATAACTGGCGCAGGACAATCAATTCCAAAGACAGACTGACATAGCCGTTGAGAAAGATTAAAAAAATCAGCCATGTGCGCAGTTTCTTGGTCATGAAAATCCCCCTGTTTTTTTGTGTTGTGGGTATCATAGTGCAAACGGGGGTGCCTGTCCAGTCCCGTGTTAGTGATCGTTCATCAAACGCACGTCGTCATAGGCCGGCGTCCGATTGAAAATCGCCCGGGCCCGCGGGCACAGGCATAAAATATGCCGATGGCTTTGCCGCGCCAGGTTCACCACATGCGCCACCAGTTCTGCGTCAATATCGTGCGGGTCATAGGCGGCGTCCACATGGGTGTGGTCAATCATTATCTTGTCGATCCCCACACGGACAAAGGTGATTTCCCCAATGCGGCGGGTGTGATCGTATGCGTAAAACGCCAAACCGTCGTCGGCCAAAGTATAGGTAATGTCGTTTGTCATGTTTTGATTATAACACAGTCCTGTCGCGCAGGGTAGATGAATAATCCCCTAGTGACACGTGGCGCGCAAAACGTCACAATAAAGGGTACAAAGGAGGCAAAAATGATGTTACGTTTAAAAATATATCTGACAGCGTTGGCGCTGTATGAAATTGTGGCGATTATGTTGCTGCATTGCGCGCGGACATGTGACGCGATATTCGGGACCATGTTCTGTGATGACCATGCGTATAAATACTTTGTATGGTGCGTGGCGGTTCCCCTGTTGGTGTTTTTGATTGTCATGTGGGTGCGGCAAATTATCGGCCACAGCCGTCGCCGCCGCATGATAGATCAGGCCAAGGCCGCCGCCAAAGATCTGTACCAAGATGTGCGGGGCCGTGTTTTGGAACAGGTGTCGCCCCAAGATGTCGCGGGATTGATCAGTGCGGCGGTGGTTCTGGGGATTAAAAAAATGTCCGACCGTGCGGGGACCGCGCGTGATGCCGGCGCGCGCCCGGCGACGCGATCGGCGACGCGTCCCACAAACGCCAAGGGTAAAAAATAAAAGAACGGGGCAAACGCCCCGTTTTTCTTATGCCTTTTGTCGTGTCCAGCGTTGCAGTTCGGCAAACTGACGCTGAAAACCGCCATGCAACATGCGCTGGGGCCAAATGTGGCCGGCCATTGTGGCGGCCGTTCGGCGACAGCCATACACATGGGCGCATTGCCAACAGGGCGGCATGGACAGGGTTAAATCTGTCCGATGGCGCAGAATCAGATTGCTGACCACCGCCGTGCCCATGGCGTTAAAGTGCGGCGTTTCAATTGCCGTCCCGTTCAGGGGAATTTGATTGTCGCCCACCACCATGCTGACACAGGCGACGATTTCGTAATCCGTCAGCCACGGACTTTGTTCCAGGGCGTATTTCATATGCCACATGGTGTGGGTGTCGGATTCCCGGGGCCCCAGGGGAAAATTCAAATACGTGTCGCGGTTCCAGCGGTGAAAATCAAAATTGTAAATCAGGCTGTTGCCATAGGCCGGGCCCAAAATGCGTTCGGCCGCCGTATCGGTCAACAGATACGTCTTGGGCAATTTGGGTAAATACAGTTCGCTTCTCATTTTGATGTCCTTTTGAAACCTTATATTATACTAAAATATAAATTTGTCAAATATAAAAAACACGCCCCGCGGGCGGGGCCGGCGGGGTGGGGATGTTTGGGCGCGTTTTGGGAATTATTTCCCGATGGCGTCAAAATTGGTGCGGATAATCCGGGCAGATTGGGCCAAGGCCTTGGTTTCCGCCGCGGACATTTTGGGGGTCAAGACGGCCGATACCCCGTCCGCCCCCACGATGGCCGGCATGGACAGGGCGACCGCCGTCCGGCCGGTGCCGGTCACGGTGCTGACCGTCAAAATGCGGTGTTCGTCGCGCGCGATGCAGGTCAGGCAATCGGCCACCGCGGCCCCAATCCCATCCCAGGTGGCGCCGCGGCCCTGGATGATTTCATAGGCCGCATTGCGGACCCGGTATTCAATGGTGCGCCGCGTCGCCGCGGTGATGGGGTTTTTCGTCTGGCGGCAAAAATCGTCCAGGCCGATGGCCCCGACCGTGGCCGATGTCCAGTTGATCACACTGCTGTCGCCATGTTCGCCCAAGACATAGGCGTTGATGGATTGTGTCGATGCCCCCAATCCCCGCGCCAAAATGGTGCGCAGGCGGGCCGAATCCAGCATGGTGCCCGTCCCAATCACGCGGCCCGCGGGCAGGCCGGATAATTTCTGGGCCAACATCACCATCACGTCCAGGGGGTTGGTCACGATAATCAATTTCACCGTCGCGGCGTTGACGTTCGCCATGACGTGCGGGATAATATCCCGGATCACGGCCACGTTTTTATGCAGCAAATCCGTGCGGGTTTCGCCCGGTTTCTGATTGGCGCCGGCCGCGATAATCACGACATCGGATCCCCGAATGTCACGATAATGGGATGCGGCGCGAATGTTGATGTCCCAACAAAATGATGCGGCATGCCCCAGGTCTTCGGCCGCGGCGCGCGCCCGCATCGCGTCCCGATCAAACAAAACCATATCCCGGGCCAGGCCCGTGTTCTGGACCGCGGTGGCGACCGCCGATCCCACCGATCCGATACCGATAATTGAAACCTTCATATAAATCCCCCCGTTGTGTTGTCCCCATTATATCAGAAAAAAACGGGGAAGGCCCCCGTTTTTTTACCATAACCGAATGCGTTTGTCCGGTGCGACGTACATTTTGTCATGTGTATCCACGCCAAAGGCGTCATACCACGCGTCAATGTGGGGCAAGATGCCGTTGACCCGCCACCGCGACAGGGAATGTTCGTCGGTCTTGGTCTGGTTGATGGCCGCGTCGTCGCGAATGTTGGACATTTCCGATCCTGTGTACGCGATAAAGAAACGCATGTCGCCGGTCAATCCCGTGGCGTCGGTCGGGGCGGGCGTCGCAAAGTTTTTATACGCGGTGTACGCCACCGTGATGCCGCCGTAATCGGCCAGATTTTCGCCCAGGGTAAATGTGCCGTTGGCGTGCAGGCCGGGCGCCACCTCGATCCCGTCAAAGAAACGGCGCAGGACGTCTGCCTGGGTTCCAAAGGCATCGGCGTCGGCCGGTGTCCACCAATCGACCATATTGCCGCGCGCGTCAAAGTGTCGCCCGGTGTCATCAAAGCCGTGTGTCATTTCGTGGCCGATGACACTGCCGATGGCGCCGTAATTAAACGCATCGTCCGCATCCATATCAAAGAACGGGTATTGCAGAATGCCGGCGGGGAAACAAATCTCGTTCGTGGACGGATCGTAATAGGCGTTCACTTCGTGCGCGTTCATGTACCACAGGTTCGGATCGTTTTCTTGGCCGATTTTATCCATCCAAAAACGGTCTTCGAATTCGGCGACGCGCGTGATATTATCCCACAGGGAATCGTCCCGAATATCCAGCGCCGTATAATCGCGCCAGCGATCGGGGTATCCGATTTTGGCCCGGAACGTGGACAGTTTTTCCAGCGCGCGCGTCCGCGTTTCATCCGACATCCAGGTCAGATTTTCAATCCGCATCCCCAACGCCCGACGCAGATTTTCAACCAAGGTTGTCATGCGTGTCTTGGCCGCGGCGGGAAAGTATTTGTCGACATACAATTGGCCCACCATTTCCCCCAGGGAATCGTCAATCAATGCGACCGCGCGTTTCCAACGGGGCTTGGGTGTTTCTTGGCCCGCCATGGTGCGATTGTAAAAATCAAACGCGATGTCATACGTTTTGTCATCCAACAGGCCGATGCCGGAATTGATGGTGCGCCATTTCAAATATGTCTTGATCAATTCCAGGTCCGTATCCCCCATGATGGCGATGGATTCTGTGATGGCGGCGGGTTGCGCCATATTGATGAATTCAGGCGCAATTTGCCGGGCCGCAAAATACGCGTCCCAATCAAAGCCCGGGAATTGTTGGACCATGTCGGCCCGCGCGATTTTATGATAATTCGCATGGGGATCACGCAGGACTTCCTTGGTATGAAAGGCGCGGGCCATGCGTTCTTCCAGGGCATAGAGGGCGTCTGCATCCACCGGCAGGCCAAAGTTTTGCATCTGTTGCGTGATGTATTGTTTGTATTTGGTGCGAACGTTCGCCGATTTTTCATCGTCATCAAAGAAATAATCGCGCGAAATGCCAACGCCCGCCTGGTGCATGTTATAGAGGAAATGTTCACTGTCCATTTCGTCCAGGGCCACCCCGTCGCCCCAGAACGCCGTCACGGTCGCGTGCATTTTACCCAAAAACGCAGGCAATTCATCGCGCGACGCGATGGCGTCGATTTCGCGCAGGGCCGGCATCACCGGCGCTGTGCCGTCGGCATTTAATTTTTCGGCATTCATCGCCACGCGGTACAGGGTGCCGATTTTGCCATTATCCCGTTCGGCAATGTCGCGCACGCGTTCCAGATTTTCGGCCCGCAACACATCAAAGGAACCGTATCGGACATAATCCGCCGGAATGGGATTGGCGTCGCGCCACCCGCGCGAGGCATAATCGTAAAAATCGTCACCCGGGCGGACGGATAAATCCATATTTTCAATTTTAATACCGATGGCCATATTTTCTTCCTTTGTTATATGATGCGCCACGGCCAGCGATGTGACCACGGCGACGATCCCAATGATATTCAAGAATTTGTTTTCCATTGTCTATGCCCCTAATTCTAGCAGTAAATTGTCCAAAAGCAAGATGCCTTTTTCCGTTGCGACCAAGCGCCCGTCGGGCGTTGTGTAAACATAATCCGACATGGTCGCCACGCGGTCCCCGTTCAACACATCACGCACATCGGGGGTCAATGCCACCCCGCGTGCGGTACGCAGGCCTGTGATAATTTTTTCCACGGCGCGGTCGCGCGGGGTAATCGGTTCAAAGCGCGCGCCATGGCCCATTTGATCGTACCATGTGTCCCCCATCCGCACGCGGCCCGCCGCCCCGCGCCCCAGACCGATGTACGGCGCGCCGTCCCAGACGTTCATATTATGACGACAGGCGTCGCCGGGGGCGGCGTAATTTGATACCTCGTACCGGGGCAGGGTTAAATTCTGGGAAATCGCCAGATACATGTCCGCCATGGCGTCGTTGTCCGGCATATCGGGCCGCATCCGCCCCAGGGGCGTATTCGGTTCGATGGTCAATTCATATAATGAACAATGACGCAGGCCGGTTTTATTGATTTCCCGGCACAGCGCGATGACATGATCCGCCGTATGCCCCGGCAGGCCATAAATAAAATCCGCCGACACGCGCAATCCCCGCGCATGGGCGGCGTCCATTAAACGTTGCGCATCCGCCGCGCTGTGCCGTCGCCCCAGGAATTTAAGTTCGTCGTCGTGAAAACTCTGCACCCCGACGGACAGGCGATTGATCCCCAATCGCATGATGTCATCCAGGCGCGCCGCATCCAGGGTGCCGGGATTGGATTCCAGGGTGATTTCCGCGTCGGCATCCACATCAAATGCCGCCCGGATATGGGTTAAAATGCGATCCAAAATGTGCGTCGGCATCAAGGATGGTGTGCCGCCGCCGAAAAAAATGGTCGGCACCGAAAATCGTCCCAATGTGCGGGCCCAATGATCAACTTCGCCCTCAATACCGGCGGCATAGCGATCCCAATCGGGGGATGTGGCGACGGAATAAAACGCGCAATACGCGCACTTAGACGCGCAAAACGGAACGTGGATATAAAGATTATGGGCAACGGTCATGGGGTTTATTCTAATGCCCCGGGGGCGTTTGGCAAGGATAAATAATCGCTTTTTATGCAAAAAGTTTTATGATATAATAACCTTGATCGTTTGTTATGAAGACACGTTTATTGGCATTTTTATCAGGGATTTTATTGCCGGGGGCGGTTATGGCGTCCCAGGAAGGGGTGCCGGTCTATTACCAATCCCAGGCCGCCGGTCAGGCGTCCGGTGGTTATGCCGCGTATGTGGGCCAATCGGGCCAGAAGCAGGTTGTCGGCACGCGCAGCCAAACGTATCAAGTCCCGCGGACGTCCACGCCGATACTGTCGGGGACCATGACGGCCAACGGGATTTCCATGCCGGCGGATGCGGAAAACGGCACCCGTGTGTTCGCAGGGTATAACCGGCGCTTTGCCGATTTTGAATTCAAGACGGGGGTCAATTCCATTCTGGAATGGGATGACATGCTGTTTAACGAAATTACCGTCGGGGCCCAGCATAATTTTTCGGTTCGTAATTTCGACATGTTTGCCTATGGCGAATATACGTATGGGGATTTGGCCCATGGCGGGTTGTCCATGGACTATGACCTGGATGCGTTCGACAGTTCGCGCCCGTTCGAAGGGATCTTTACCATTTCGATGGGGAATCTGTCGGGGCGGACCAATCATTTCCGGTTTGGAATTGGGGCGCGTCATGTCTGGGATCTGGGGGGATGGAAACTGTCCCCGTCCATCGGGTATGAAATTTTCAAACATAATCTGGAAATGTCCGATCATATCTATCCCAATCCGGGGGTCTATTTACCCTTGATGACGGACAAGGGGGATTATGTCTATGGCGATGCCAGCGGGTATTATTACAGTTTGCCGATCGGCACCACGCCGCCCGACGATTGGTATCAGGTCTGTATGTCCCCCGAAGATATTAAGGTTGTGCCGGCCCCGGGCAGTGGGATTGAATTTGGCACGTCCCTGCCGGCGCCGATTGATTGGAATTCGGCCCTGGGGACCATTCCTTGGGGGGTAGAGGCCGGAGACTGTGTTATTATCGGCGGGGATGGCGCCATTGTGGTCGAAGGGACCACCCATATTTACAACACGACGTGGAGTGGTTTTTATATCGGATTGGAAGTTGAAAAGCAAATGACGCTGAGCGATAAATTGCGTTTCTATGTGCAATTTGGTTTGCCCAAATATTCATCCGAAGGCATTTGGCCCAACCGTACCGATTGGCAGCAGAACCCCAGTTTTATTGACGAAGGCAGCAATGGCGCCTATTCCTATGCGGCGGAAATGGAATATAATTATCGCCTGTCGGATCGGTTGCAATTGGCGTTAAAGGTGGATACCAATGTCTTTCATGTGGGCAAAATCCCGGGCGAACTGTATATTGCCGAGGAAAGTCATTATCTGATCGATCAAAATGGGC
>JAAVBR010000038.1 GCA_014802705.1 bacterium
ACGTATTCTAGGAACCGAACTCTCTAACCACCCCGTCACCTCCGGTGCCACCCCTCCAATGGAGGGGAACTTGGTACGTTCTTAATCACGCCATAAAGCCCCCTTGTCATCGCGAGGGTAGCGGCAGAGCAAGGCGGGGCCCATGCCCGTGGCGATCCAGTCAATAAAAAAGGTATATATCCTTATTATTCACTGGATTGCCACGCGACGCGCGCCATTGTTTTCACAATGGACACGCGACGCTCGCAATGACAAGAGTTCTTAAGTTCCAAGTATTAGAACACAATGGATCCGGGCCCGGTCGCAGGGATGACAGTAAAGTTCTTTATTTTCCCCACACGTTCCCGATGACGTATTCGGCGCGCAGGGGCACCGATAATTGGGCCACATTTTCCATGGCCGCCTGGATGCGGCGGGCGAATTCGTCCGCCACCGCGGCGTCACATTCAAAGACCATTTCATCGTGTACCTGCATAATCATGCGGATTTTGTCCGGCGCCGCGCGCATAATATCCCGGTCAATGTTCACCATCGCGCGCCGCATCAGGTCGGCTTCGAACCCCTGGATCGGGGCATTGATGGCCGCGCGCAGGGCGTACGCCCGCAGGCGCGGATTTTTTACGTCCGGCAATTCAATCCGGCGGCCCCATGGCGTCATCACGTACCCGTGGGCCAGCGCAAATTCCCGTGTGCGTTCCATATATTCCCGTATTTCCGGCAGACCCGCCATATACGAATCGATCAGGGCCTGGGCGTCGCCGCGTGACATACCCAACTGTGATGCCAGGCCAAACGACGAAATGCCATAGACGATCGAGAAATTCACCGTCTTGGCCGCGCGGCGTTTATCGGCCGGCACGGGGGCGTCTGGGGCAATGTCAAAAATTCGGCGGGCGGTTTGGGCGTGAATGTCGTCGCCCGTGTGAAAGGTTTCTTTGAACGTTTTGACGTCCGCCACATCCGCCAACAGGCGCAATTGAATCTGGGAATAATCGACCGAAATCAATACCCGCCCCGTGGGCGCGACAAAGCACTTGCGAATCTCTTCGCCCAGGTGCGTTTTAATCGGAATGTTTTGCAGGTTCGGGTCCCGCGACGACAGGCGGCCTGTGTTGGTGCTGGTCTGTAAATAGGTGGTGTGAATCCGGCCGTCGGATGCAATCTGGTGCGGCAACGCGTCCGCGTAAGTGCCCGCCAGTTTTGCAATTGAACGCCAATTCAGAATCTTTTCCACGATCGGGTGCGCGTCAATCATATCGTTCAGGGCCGCCGCGTCGGTGGAACGCCGTTTATTTTCCGGCAAATGCAATTCGTCGAACAAAACGGTGCCCAGTTGTTTGGGACTGGCGATATTAAATTCGTGCCCGGCCAAATCCCAGATTTCGGATTCCAGGGTGCGCAACTGTTCATGAAACACGCCCGACAATTCCCGCAAGCCCCCCCGGTTGACCAAGACGCCCATCCGTTCCATGCCCAACAGGACCGGCATCAATGGCAAATCGCACGTGTCATAGAGGTGCCGCAGCGTTTCATTCGCGTCCAATTGCGGCCGCATCAATTGATAGAGCGCCATGCACACCGATGCGTCTTCGGCCGCGTAGGGCGCCGCCGCATCAATATCCAATGTGTCAAACCGGCGGTCGGCATCACGTGTCTTGGGCGGGAACAGCGATTCGAATGTGATATTTTCGTGCCCCAGGTAACGCCGCGCCAATTCGTCCAGCCCATGCGTATGCGTCGTGCCATGCAGGGCATAGGACAACAGCATCGTATCATCAACCGGGCGGATTTTATCCGTATCCCATCCTGCGTTGGCCAAGATGTGTAAATCGAATTTCAGGTTGTGGCCGACCTTTACAATATCCGGGCGGGTTAAAATCGGTCCCAATTTATCCCGCACGGTATCAATATCCAACTGGTCCGGGGCGGCCGCGTCGGCGTCAAACAAATTGTCCGCCACCGCGCGATGGGCGATGGGGATATAGACGCCGTGGTCCGGTGTCGCCGCCAGGCACAGGCCCACCAATTGATCCGTCATGGGATCCAGGCCCGTTGTTTCCGTATCAATCGCCAGGCAATCGGTCACCGTCGCCAAAAACGCGTCCAGTGCCGCCGCGTCCCGAATAACCGCAAAGGTCTGGGCCACGGCTGTGGCCGTCGTCGGCGATGGCGTCGGCGTGACGTCCACCGGGCAAACGGACGTTGCCCAGGGTTCGGGGGTGGGGCAGGCGTCCGCCTGAAATTTATCCAGCGGAAATAACTTTTCAACCTTGGCCGCCAGGGCCGGACTTTCCACCGTATTTTTGATAAAGTCCAATGCCGCCGGCGTCTGAAAACAAAACGGCGCCAGGTGCAGGCCCGCCAAATCAACGTCTGTTTTCAATTGCACCAACCGGCGCGAGATATAGGCCATTTCCCGATTGTCCCGCAGCAGCGTCCGCAGGCGTTCGTTCGGAACATCGTCCAGGTGCGCGTACAGGTTATCCAAATCGCCAAATGCGTTGATCAGTTCTGCGGCCTTTTTCGGGCCGATGCCGGGCACGCCCGGCACGTTGTCGGTGGCGTCGCCCATTAAACTTTGCACATCCACCACGCGGTCCGGCGTCACGCCGAATTTTTCCAGAACCTGGGGCGCGCGGACATCGCGTTGCTTCATCCCGTCGTATAAATAAACGTTGTCAGACACCAGTTGCATTAAATCCTTGTCACTGGTGATGATGCGGGTGCCGCCCGGGATGTCGCCGTTTTGCGTCGCCAGGGTCGCGATGACATCATCAGCCTCTACCCCCGG
The DNA here is from genome assembly GCA_014802705.1 of bacterium. Classification (GTDB taxonomy): domain Bacteria; phylum Pseudomonadota; class Alphaproteobacteria; order Rs-D84; family Rs-D84; genus Enterousia. The sequence continues at coordinate 2,792 of JAAVBR010000038.1, forward strand.
GACACAGAGGACCGCCATCCCGCACGCCGCCAGGCCGGTGCGAATCATGCCGCCCTGGGCGATTAAATCGGCGGGTGTTTCCGTGCGGTTCATTTTGTACGCGGGGTAAATATCTTGGCGGAATGTGATGCGGGATGCGTCAAAGACACAGACGAACATATCGTCAGGTTTCGCCGCCGCCAACACCGGCAAAATCATATTAAAAAATCCAAACACCGCCCCCGTCGGGACACCGTCGCGGCGTGTCAGGCGACTGTGCACCCCGTAATAGGCGCGAAACAGTAATGAATTCCCATCAATCAGTGTCAGCATGATTTGTCCCCCGATGAACGAGGGCGCCCAACGCGCCCCCATCCCATTTTGTTTTTATGTTGTTTTTTTTAGAAGACGTAGCGTAATTTCACGCGCGCATCGTATTGCAACAGGTTGGCGGTGTCGTCACCGGTCTTGAAGACGTGGTTGGCGTACAGAACGCGGCCTTCGACATCGATGTCAAACGGGATGATCGGCAACGCCAGCGTCACCCCCAACATCCCCTGATACGCCGGGGCGCGTTCCGCACCCAGGTCATCAAATTCCCCGTCAAAGACCATCCCCATACCGGCGCCCAAATACGGCTTTACAATCGGCATGGGCAATTTGACATACCCGTTGACCATCGCCAGGTGCAATTTCGCATCGTCGTGGGTCAGATAGTTATATTCCACTTCGCCCCGGACCAGGGGAATGTTGATCCCCAGCATGGCGCCGTAACTCTGTGATGAAAAGGAATCATGTCCGTCGGCAAACCATGTGGCACGCCCCAGACCGGCCGATGCCCCGGCATAAATGTCAAACAGCATGTTCGCGTTCGCGGGTCCCGCCACCAGGGCTGATGCCAAGGCAACCGAGGCCAGAGATTTTAATTTCATATTTTTCTCCTTTGTGTGATATTATAATAAAAGAAAGAGGTACCCTGATGCAAGAAAATAAACCTATTTTGGTGGTGGGATTGGGCAATCCCGGCAATGAATATGCCCGCACGCGCCACAATGTCGGATTTATGGCGGTAACGGCGCTGGCCGGGGCGGATGCATCATGGCGCACGGAAAAGAAGGCCCAGACCGCCACCGTCACGCGCGGGGGGCGTAAATATATTTTCGTCATGCCCCAGACGTTTATGAACAACAGTGGCGACGCCGTGGGGCCCTTGATGGCGTTTTACAAGATACCCCTGGAAAATCTGGTCGTGATTCATGATGACATGGATTTGAAAATCGGGGAACGGCGGCATAAAATCGGCGGGGGCAGTGCCGGCCACAACGGCATTCGGTCCATTGATGCGGCGGTGGGGGCGAATTACCATCGCCTGCGCATCGGGATTGGGCACCCACGGGATCTGGGGTTGCCGATAAACCCGGCGGATTGGGTTCTGGGGAAATTTAGCGATGAACAAATCGCCGCGATTAACGCGGCGATTGACGGGATTGATTTGGAAAGCCTGGGGGCCTAGCGCACAAATTCGCCGTTGGTTTTCAAAATCCAATCGCACATCCCCAGTTTCAAACATTCGTCCGGCATCAGATAGCCGCCTTCGTCACGCATCAACTGTTTGAGCCGTTGGGGCGGGATGTTGGTGTGTTTTAAATAAATCGACTGTAACGCCGTCCGGGATTTTTTCATATAGGCGGCGATTTTATCCACTTCGGATTCTTGGGTGAATTTCCAGTTCCATGTGCCCCAATGAACCATATGGACTGCGTTTTCGTGCATAATCCGGAATCCGGGCGTGCCCTGGACCGCCAGCATGCTGGCCGAACTGCCGGCCAGGCCGGTCGCCGTGGTGCGGATAATGGCGCCCTTGGACTTGGCAATACCCAACAGATGTAAAATGGTGCTGAGGCAATAAATGTTGCCCCCGGGGGAATTGATGATAACGTCAATGATCCGCGGTGTTTTGGGCAGATTGTCCAGGACATAGGGATTGACGGTCGGCGCCGCGATGGGACAGGACTTCTGGACCGGTAACCGCATCACCAAATCGGTTAAATCACCGACCAGGCGGGCGATGCTGTCGGGGTTTATTGAATCCAAAATACAAACTTTTGTATCGTACAGGTAATTGTTGCTGTCGCTCATATTTGTAACCTTTGTTTTTTAGATAATAATACAAATTTAACAATTGTCAATATTTTAATAAAACTTGCCTTGGGATGAAAATCGGGGTATGATGGGCGGGTATAAAATATGTGTCCAAAGGGAAAGAAAATATGTCTAAATTGATTGTCGATGGAAACTGGGCGGCGGCCGACGTCGCATACCGGTGCAGTGATTTTGCCGCCATTTATCCCATCACCCCCAGCAGTACCATGGGGGAATTGGCCGATGAATGGATGTTCCAGCATAAAAAGAATATTTGGGGCGCGCGCCCAGAAATTATTGAAATGCAGTCCGAGGCCGGCGCCGCCGG
>JAAVBR010000039.1 GCA_014802705.1 bacterium
CAATCTTGTCGCCGTGTTCTTTCAACGACTTTTCGATGCCAAAGATGGCGGCTTCGGCGGCATTTTTCGCCTCGACCAATTCGCGTTTCTTTTTGTCCGCTTCGGCATTGGCGGCCGCTTCGTCGACCATCTTTTTGATGTCGTCTTCGGATAACCCGCCGTCGGATTTAATGGAAATCATCTGTTCTTTGCCGGTGCCTTTATCCTTGGCCGACACGTGCACGATGCCGTTCGCGTCGATGTCAAAGGATACCTCGATCTGCGGCATGCCGCGCGGGGCAGGGGCGATGCCTTCCAGATTAAACTGGCCCAACAATTTGTTATCCGCCGCCATATCGCGTTCGCCCTGGAACACGCGGATGGTCACGGCCGACTGGTTGTCTTCGGCGGTACTGAACACCTGGGACTTTTTGGTCGGGATGGTCGTGTTGCGGTCGATCAGGCGCGTGAACACGCCGCCCAACGTTTCAATCCCCAACGACAACGGCGTCACGTCCAGCAACAAGACGTCTTTGACGTCGCCTTTCAGAACACCGCCCTGAATCGCGGCCCCATCGGCCACCACTTCGTCCGGGTTCACACCCTTGTGCGGTTCGCGCCCAAAGAATTCTTTCACAGTTTCCTGCACTTTCGGCATACGGGTTTGGCCCCCGACCAAGATCACTTCGTTGATCTGGGACTTGTCAATGCCGGCGTCTTTCAACGCCATCTTGCACGGTTCGATGGTCTTTTTAATCAGGTCATCGACCAAATCTTCCAATTTGGCGCGGGTCAACGTCGTGTTAAAGTGTTTCGGCCCGGTCGCATCCGCCGTCAAATACGGCAAATTGATGTCCGCCGTTGTCTTGGACGACAATTCGATTTTGGCCTTTTCGGCCGCTTCTTTCAAGCGTTGCAGCGCCAATTTATCGTTCGACAGATCAATACCGGTCTGGGCCTTGAATTCGCCAATCAGATATTCCAAAATGCGCGCGTCAAAGTCCGATCCCCCCAGGGCCGTATCGCCGTTGGTGGATTTCACTTCGAACACGCCGTCGATAATTTCCAAAATCGACACGTCGAACGTCCCACCGCCCAAGTCATAGACCGCGATCAGGCCGTTTTTGTCTTTTTCCAAGCCATAGGCCAGGGCGGCCGCCGTCGGTTCATTGACGATACGCAGCACATTCAGCCCCGCAATGCGACCGGCGTCTTTGGTCGCCTGGCGCTGAGAGTCATTAAAGTACGCGGGCACGGTAATCACGGCATCCGTCACCGGTTCGCCCAGATAGTTTTCGGCGTCTTTTTTCAATTTCGCCAAAATCATGGCCGAAATCTGGGACGGGGCATACTTTTTCCCTTCGATTTCCACCCAGGCGTCACCATTGTCGCCCGCGACAATTTTATACGGCACACGCGCGGCGATTTCACGCACCGCCGGGCTGTCATAGCGCAGCCCCATCAGGCGCTTGATTTCATAAATCGTGTTTTCCGGATTGGTCACCGCCTGGTTCTTGGCGGTAATGCCGACCAATTGTTCACCGTTCGGCGTAAAGGCCACGACCGACGGGGTCGTGCGTTGCCCTTCGGCATTTTCGATAATTTTGGGTTCCGTGCCGTCCATGAACGCCATGGCGGAATTGGTTGTCCCCAAATCGATACCCAGTACTTTTCCCATGTTTTGCTCCTTAGAATTAAATTGCTTAGTCCTGATATAGTTACCGAAAATCGCCTTTCAAGGCCACAGGAAAAAAATAATATAAAAAAACCGCCCGGGTGGGGCGGTTAAACATTCGATTGATCGAATTATTTTTTGGCGGCGTCGGCAGCCGGGGCGGCCGCAGCGGCCGGTTTGGCGCTGTCTGCTTCTTCGGGCATTTTACCACCGATGGTCGCAAACGCCAATTCCGCCTGGTGCAGGCCCAATTCAATGCCCGCCGGCAGAACCAGGTCAGACCCGTGCACCGCGTCACCGATCGTCAGATCCGTCAGATCAATTGTGATCTTTTCCGGCATCGCATCGACCAGACCGCGCAGGGCAACTTTACGCACCGCAAAGTTCAACACGCCGCCCAGTTTCAGACCCTTGGACACATCGGCATTGATCACTTCGACCGGAACGACCACGTTGACCGGCTTTTTCACATCAATACGTTTGAAATCGACGTGGATCGGGGCATCCGACACCGGATGATATTGAATGTCCATCAGCATGGCATCTTCGGTGCCGGCCGATGTTTCGATTTGGAACAATTTCGTCCGCAACGCCGGGGTCCGGATCAACATTTCAAAGTCACGACCGCCCAGTTCAATTGCAACCGGGGCCTTCTTTTCGCCATAGATAACGGCGGGAATGTTTTGATTTTTGCGAACGGCGCGCGCGGCCCCCTTGCCGGCGACACTGCGAATTTCTGCATTTAATTTAATTGCCATTTTTTGTCCTTTTATTCATGGTTTCTACGGGCCTCCAAGGGTGCCCGCGGGGGTCATTATGAACCAAAACATCCCAAAATGCAAGGATTTTTATACCGCCGCGCGGGATAAAATCAAAAACCGCGCCCGGCCATAGGTTTTGTCCCGCAAAATATCCCACGCGTCACCCGGCATAACCGCATGCGCCGCATCCTGTTCCCAGACCAGAACCGTTCCCGGCGCCGCCACGGCGCCCACACGCCGCACAAACGTCGCACCCAATGCCGCATCAGCATAGGGGGGATCGACAAAAATCAAATCAGACGCCGCGCCATACGCATCCACACGCGTCATGGCGTCCGCCGCATCCACGGTGGCGCGCGCATCCACCCCCAACGTCGCCAGGTTTTTGCGCACCGTTGCCGGCGCCACATCGGTAAAGACACACCGCGCCGCGCCATAGCGCGACAGACATTCCAGCCCCAGCGCCCCGGATCCCGCAAAGGCATCCCACACGGCCCGCGGCGGCATATCCAACACAGTGGTCAGCATATTGAACAACGCGATACGGGCCCGGTTCTGGGTCGGGCGCGCCCCACCGGGCAGGGCCAGTTTCCGCCCGCGATAGGCGCCAGAAATGATTTGCAATTTTGAATCCATGATGTACACTTTATCACATGGATTTTATGAAACAAGCATTGATTTTGGCGCGCCGCGCCGCCGAACACGACGATGTTCCCATCGGCGCGGTGGTGGTGCATAACGGTCTGGTCCTGGGGCGGGGCGAGAATAAGGTGCAAGTGCGCCGCAACCCGTTACTGCATGCGGAAATGGTGGCAATTGATCGCGCGTGCAAAAAATGGGGCATGAAATTCCTGGATGAATGCGATATTTACGTCACGCTGGAACCGTGCGCGATGTGTGCGACGGCGCTGGCCCTGGCGCGGGTGCGGACCATTTATTTTGCCGCGGCGGATGACAAGGGGGGCGGCATTTTATCCAACGCCCGCGTGTATGAAACCGACCGGCATTTATGGAAACCGAATGTTGTCCAATTACCCGAATACGCCGACGAATCCGCCGAACTGTTGCGCGCATTTTTCCGCGCCCGCCGTAAAAAATAGGCAATTTTGATAATTATTGATGGGGACAGGTGGCGGCATCTGAATAATGACCCGACCCAATATCGTCTTTAAATTCTGTTTCGGCGGTCACCCGTATCGAACAATCTGTGACATTTTTTGACCCGGCCGGACTGGTCGCCGTTTCCCCATTGGGACCATCGGGGCACTTGGTGCATCCGGACGCCTTGTTACCCGGATTGCCGTAATACCCGGCGGCACATTGAAAATTGTATGTGTTATCGCACTGGCATGTCTTTGTATTGCACGTACTGGCCGTGATTTGCCGTTCATAACCGGCCCCCGCGGCTTTCCATTCCAGATCTGTTTTACAATTTCCCCCGCAATCACATGCACATTCGCCATAGGTTGTCTCTGCTCTTACCTCCTCGCCCGATGGGGCCGAACAACCATAGAGACTCAGATCTTTCCTATAAAGATATTTTTCCTCTGGGCGACTAGCGCCCGGACACATGGTGCAACTAACCAATATGGCATGAATACGCCGACCCATAACATCATCACTATAATTACATTTCACTTCAGAGGACGAGCAATTCGCAGAACTACCAAATTGGGGTATTTGACCGGTTCCCAAATAGGTATACGTATCATCGTCATCGCACGTGGTCCATCCGCAATTTCCACGGTAAAGATCCATGGAAGTCCAGGCCTGGGTCGCCTGCGCATTTTCCACCAGCATTATGCCCATTAAGAAAACAAATAACTTTTTCATACGCCCCCCTGTGGTCCCGACACCCAATCAAATGCGCGCCACGTCATAACTATACGGCATGGCGCCATTTTTGACAAGGGCTTTTTAATCCACCAAATTATGGCCGGTCATGTCGGCGGGCTGCGGAATTCCCAACATATGCAGCATCGTCGGTGCAATATCGGCCAATCCCCCATCGCGCACCGCGTGTTCATCGTTGGACACCACAATCAAATTCACCGGGTTTGTCGTATGCGCCGTCCAGGGCAGGTTATTTTCCGCATCCCACAACCGTTCGGCATTGCCATGGTCCGCCGTAATCAGCAACGCCCCATCTGTCGCCAGCACCGCCGGCACCAGGCGGGCCAACTGGGCATCCAATGTTTCCATGGCGCGAATGGCGGCCGATTCCACCCCGGTGTGTCCCACCATGTCCCCATTGGCATAGTTTAAAATCACCACATCAAATTCCGACAGTTTCGGCAACAGAGCATCTGTGATTTCAATCGCGGACATTTCGGGTTTCAGATCAAATGTGGCGACCGCCGGCGACGGGATTAAAATCTTGTCCCCGTGGGCAAAATCCACATTGCGTTCCGCATCAAAGAAATACGTCACATGGTTGTACTTTTCCGTTTCTGCGATACGCAGTTGCGATTTGCCATGCGCCGCCAACACATCACCCAACGTGTTTTCCACCGCCACATCCGGCAACAGGGCCGGGCAGATTTCATTCAAGCCTTCGCCATATTGGGAAAAGCATAACATGCGCCCCCCGCGTGCCGCAATCGCGCGGACAATCTGGCGCGCGCGGTCACTGCGATAATTTCCAAATAAAAATCCGTCGCGTTCCGTCATGGCCACGTCGCCATCGATAACGGTCGGCTTGATAAATTCATCGGTTTCCCCGCGGGCATACGCCGCATCAATCGCCGCATCGATCGTCGGGGCATGAAATTCGGCCGTCGCATCGGCAATCGCCGCCACCGCCAATTCTGTGCGATCCAGATTTTGGTTCCGATCCATCGCGTAATACCGACCCGACACCGTGCCAAAGAACGCGCGCCCGTCGGCCAAATACGGCGCCAAGGCGTCCCGGATCATCGCGACGTATGTGGGCGCCGATTGGGGCAGGGTATCGCGTCCATCGGCAATAAAGTGAATACACAGGCGCAATCCCGCATCCAACACGTGCCGCGCAATCGTCATCATGTCCACCAAGTTCGCATGCACGCGCCCATCGGACATCAGGCCCGCCATATGCACGATGCCGCCTTGATCTTTGACCGCGGCGATAAAATCGCGCAGGGCCGCATTGTTATCCCAATTTTCCAATTCAAACCGGCGCAGGAATTGATTCACCACGCGGCCCGACCCGATGGTGATGTGTCCAACCTCGGAATTTCCCATGGTTTCCGGCGGCAGGCCCACCGCCGGGCCGCTGGCGTCCAATTGGGCATGGGGATATTTCTGCAATAATTCGTCCAAAAACGGCGTTTTGGCCATCGCCACCGCGTTATGATTGACATCATTGCTAATGCCGACACCATCCAAGATACACAACACCAACGGTTTTTTCATGTTCAATTCCTTTTGGTTTATGGGTTTATTTTAAGTGCGACAATACCACAGCCCTTTTTTGATTGCAAAAGAAAAAGAAAAATTGTATAAATAATTTACACAGCCAGTCATGTGGAGATTAAATATGAGTGCAAAAAATTCAGCAACCACCGCCATCGATCAACATATTGGTCAACGTCTGCAATTGCGCCGGACGATGATGGGCCTGTCCCAGAAAGATTTGGCCAAAATTTGTGGGGTGACGTTTCAACAGATTCAGAAATACGAATCCGCGGGCAACCGCATTTCGGCATCGCGCCTGTTCGCGGTCAGTGCCGCCCTGCAAACGCCGGTATCGTTCTTCTTTTCCGGTTTGCCGGGAAATATGCCCGAAGAAACCCGGACCAATCGGTCCCTGCGCGTTTCGGAACAACAGGCCAACGATCCGTTGTCCCGGAATGAATCTTTGATGTTGGTGAATATGTATTGGAAATTACGCAGCGATGATCAGCGCAAAACCATCATGAAATTATTACGGTCATTGACCAACAACGATTAAAAAAATCCCCGCGTTCTGCGGGGATTTTTTTCTTACATAATCTTGCCCTGGGTGGGGTAGAAGGTCAATTGGATTTTCTCCCATGCCTCAAATTCGCCCGGCGGCAACATCCGAAACGGCTGGCACGCGGCCAAGGCATCCCGAATGGTATCCAGGACATAGGCAAACGCCGGATCGGTTTCCGCACGCCGGGCCGATTCAAACCATATGTTACGCACCATACCGTTGCGCCCCATGGTCAAACGCGCCACCGCCCGAATGTCTGCAATATCATCCCGCGTCGTATCAATCACCCAACACCGCGTCAACGCCACGCGCAGGGCATCTGTCACCGACACGGTCATGGTCCGATCCAGGGATTTAACCTCTCGGTTCACGCGAACGACGGTCTTTTTCCGGGGGCGCGGGGTATCCACCACCGGTTTTTCATCCGGCACCGGGGCGGGTTCAGGATCGGGGGCGGGCGTCGGGGCCGCGGGGGTGGGGGCGGGTACCTCGTCCAACGCGGGGGCGTCCGGGATGGGTTCCGGTGTCACATCATCCGGCGCGGGGCTGGGCGCCGGGGTGGGTTCGGGCGCCACGTCCGGCGCCACAGGGTCAGCCGGTTCCGGTATTTTGGGTGCCGGCGCAGGATCCGTATTGACCAACCGGGTTTCATCCCCCGATACACGCACCGTGTTCAGGTCGATTTCCACAATTTCGATCCGGTCGGGCGCCACCAGTGTCGCGCGATCCATCACCACCGAAAACGACAGCACCACCACCGTCGCCAACATCAGGTGCAAAGTCGCAGAAATAAAAATATTTTGTTTCATGTTAGAAATTCCCCTCCGACGGAGGGGTGGCCGCCCCGGCGGCCGGGGAGGGTTCCACCACCATCGCAATATTCGTCTTTATCCATGCCAAGACCATATTCATATCCCTTTTTACATCTTTATCATCAACACGTACAACATGAATCCCCATGCTTTTCATAAAGGCGTCCCGATCCCTGTCGTATGTGTATTTATCATCATGTGTCCAACCATCAACCTCTATGACCAAATTCAATTCTTTGGCGTAAAAATCTGCGATATAATCCCCGATCGGTTTTTGTTTTGTAAAACGATACCCCAGTTTTTTGCCTTTTAATTCATTCCACAACAGTGCCTCGGATAAATTACCGGAACGTCTGTTTTCCCGTGCATATTTTATCAAATGACTTCGATATGGATTCATCTATTGAACCCTCCCCGTCGCTTCGCGCCACCCCTCCCACCGGGCCCAAAAGGCCCTGGAGGGGAATTTTACATCTTACTTTTCCAATTGTGTGCGCAGGCCGACGCGGGTAAATCCGGCGTCTTTTAATTTCCCCATAATGGCCATCACGGCGCCATAGTCTGCCTGGCGATCGCCACTGATCACGATGGTCAGTTGCGGATTTTCACCCCGCATGGCGGACGCGCGCGCCACCACATCCGCGGCGCCCAACTTCATTTCCCCCAGGTAATAATTCCCACGCGCATCCACACTGACCTGGATCGCATGGTCATTGCCGGTCAGGGCCGAATGCCCCGCATTCGGCAGATTTAAATCAATTCCCGCCGTCAAAATTGGCGTCGTTACCATAAACACCGCCAACAACACCGTCATGATGTCAATCATGGGAGTCAGCGATATACTGGCATCCGAATTTCTGCGTCTGGTTCTAGACATGTTGTTCACTCTCCGCTACTAATTTTGAATAAATATGTAAGTCCCAAGGACACCCATATAGATACACTGCGTCACGCAAGATGCCATCCAAGTGGTATCCGGCACGCGCAGGCACCTGCATTGACAGGCTAGACCCGCCCTCAACCTGAATTTCCAGGCGATTAAATCCGCGTACAAACAATTCGGATTCCAATGCCTTTAACGCATCTGTCAGAATCTCCCGACCAGTCTCCAATTGATTTAACCAATAACCGGCTTTTGCCACCACTGGCGCCGGTTGAATCAGCCAATATCCGATTTTTGCAGACGCCACCGGTGCCGGTTCGATATCAAACGCACCGATACA
>JAAVBR010000040.1 GCA_014802705.1 bacterium
ATTGGCGAATTGTCCCCTGTTCCAGGCGGCGCATGAACACAAATATGAATGTCGCATGGGATTGACGCTGGAACACGAATATATTTATATTGAAACTTTTCGGGAACCGATGACAACCAAATTAAAAGATGAATTGACCCAGATTTGTTTGAAATGCAAACAGCGCTCGAAATAAAAGCCCCCGTTCCTTTGGATAAAACAGGCAGCAGAGAACGTAAAAACAAAGGATATAACGATGAAAAACATCAAAACACGTAAATTTTCGTCATTAAACGTGGCGCACAGTCGACCGATTGTCTTTCGCAGGGCCGGTATCTGTGATGGTGCGGGCCTGTTGTGGGATTTTACGCCGAATCCGAAATGGGTGCGCATGGGTGGCGAATTGAAATGCAGTTGCGTGTATGCCTGTCCGCAGTTTCAGGCGACCCCTGTGGACAAATGGGGTGTGCATAGAATTCCGCGCGATGCCCAGTGCCCCTATATCACGGGGCCGTGTCGGGGTGCCCACTGGTTCGTGCGGGGCACATCCGCCAAAAATCCGGGACATTACGTGGAATACACGGATTCCAAGGCCGTGCCTGTCGCCCCGTGGAATGTGATGGCGGCCTATGTTAAACAAGATAACTGGATCAGACGCGTCAAAAAAGAATTGAAGCAATATGCACTTTAATATCCTGACCATTTTTCCAGAAATGTTTCCCGGAACCCTGGGCGCCGGGGTGGTGGGGCGTGCCCATGACCGTGGGATCTGGACGTACAAAGTCATCAATATTCGCGACTGTGCCATCAATAATTACGGCAGTGTCGATGACGAACAATTCGGCGGCGGTGCCGGCATGGTCATGCGGCCGGACGTCTTGGGCGCGGCGCTGGATTCTATCGAAAATCCGGGGAAAATCATCTATTTTTCGCCGCGTGGCCCGACATTGAACCAGAAAATGGTGCGGGAATTCGCCGGGGATCCGGATGGGGTGTACACCCTGCTCTGTGGTCGGTACGAAGGCATTGACCAACGGGTCATTGATATGTATAATATGACGGAATTATCCATTGGGGACTATATCCTGTCGGGGGGCGAAATCGCCGCACAAGTTTTTGTTGACAGTTGCGTTCGCGTGATGGATAATGTCCTGGGCGGTGGCGCGGACGCCACGGCCAGTGAAAGTTTCGAAATCGGCGGGTTGGAATGGCCGTTATATACCCGTCCGTCAGTATGGCGTGGACAAAGTGTCCCAGAAGTCCTGCTGTCCGGTCACCACGGCAATATCGAACGGTGGCGGAAACAACAATCGGACGACATCACATTGGAACGTCGGCCGGACCTAATAAAGGAAAAGTGAAATGAGCATTATTAAAAAAATCGAAGAAGCCCAGGTTGCAAAATTAAAGGGCGATAAAGTCATCCCGAACTTCAAGGCGGGCGATACCTTGAAAATCCACGTCAAGATCAAGGATGGCGATAAATTCCGCATCCAGATGTTCGAAGGTGTGGTGATTGCGCGTGACGGCGGCAACGGCAACAATGCGTCGTTCACGGTGCGCCGTGAATCCTATGGCGTGGGCGTGGAACGTAAATTCCCGCTGTACAGCCCGGCGATCGAAAAAATTGAAAAGGTTCGTATCGGTCGCGTGCGTCGTGCGAAACTGTTCTTCCTGCGCGGGTTGTCCGGTAAAAAGGCCCGTATCGTCGAAGACTTGGCCGCCGCATCGGCAGAAAAGAACGCCGACAAATAAAAAAATCCCCCGAACGGGGGATTTTTTTATTTCTGATTTGTCGACACCCCGCCCCGTTAGGGCACCCCTCTTGTACATGAGGGGAACTTGCCCCCTACTTGCCGTCATCCCGTCGAAGGACGGGATCCATTGTGATCTGGTGTGTGCTAATACTTGGCTCCAAAGAACATTGTCACTCCCGCGCAGGCGGGAGTGGTCTATAAAATTTCTTAGTCCCTATTCCCGCCTGCGCGGGAATGACAAAAAGTATAGCGCTTTAGATTCCCAGAATTTATTTTATGTCGATCACAATGGATCCCGACCTTGTCCATCCATGCGAACACAAATCCGACATAACAATTTGACATGGGGCGATGGTGTCGCTACAATACGGGACATGAAAAAATGTATTCGGTTTTTATGGGGATGTGCGCTGTGCCTGGCGATGATGCCGGCCGGGGCCTATGTGGATCGGGGAACGGCCGTCGTGCGTGTCATGGACAAGGCCGCCGGCAAGGTTCAGACGGTTCGCCTGCCCGTGGGGCGTCGGGTGACGTTCGAAAAATTAAATATGCGCGTGCGGTCATGCAAACAGACCGATCCGTTCCAGGCCGAAAACTTTTACATGTTTGTTGAGATCAGCAAGGTTGGCGACGGCTTGATTTTCAGTAACTGGATGGATCGCAATGAACCGGGCGATAATCCGTTACAGGATGCCGACTATGACGTCTGGTTGGTGACGTGTGAATAAAGGGAATTTTATAATGTCAAAACAAATGCAGCATTTTGTGGGATATATGCTGGGGCGTGACGACGCGCCGGCGCGCGGTATGCCGTGGACCCCAAAAAATCAATTGGTTTTTGTCTGTGCGTCATTGATGGCGGCGCGCCGTGTGATGGATGCGCGGGGCACGGCCCATGGGTGGAGTCATATTTATCGCGTGCATGCCCAGGATTTTCAGTGCTTTTATCCCTGTGCGGCGATGTTTTGGACACGTATGGCGGATCACTTGATTGTGGATGATTTGGTGTGGGTGTCCCCGCGCTATCCCTATGGGGGCAATTCTGTTGACGATCTGGCGGCCCGTGCCCGGGCGTGCCGGCGGTCTTTTGTGCGGGCGCAAAAATCATGGAACCAAAGGGTGAAACAATGAAAAATTTTATTAAAAAATATTTCAAGATTTTAATTGGCGTGGCGGTGTTGTTGCTGTGCACGTGTTTGTTTTTCTTTGTCCAGCGGGCGGCCGACCTGGAAAACGGCAACCTGCGCAATTGGGCGGCCGCATCCGGCGACAGCCGTGTCGCCGCGGTTAAAATCCTGACCGGGGCCGATGATCATATTGATTTGATGGTGGCGTGCTTGAATAAAATGGCCACCCTGCCCGACAGTGGTGAAATGCCGGTGCGTGATGCGGCGGAATTGTGCTATGCCGGGATTCGGTTGCGGGAAAATCTGTAACACGTCATGTGGCGATCGATATTTCTTGCTTTATTATTGGCGGGATGTGCGGCGGCGCCGGACATTCAAACGGTGGGCGCGGCCTATTTGGGGGTGGCGTATCAATCCGATCCCCTGGGTGAAGGCGTGGGGTATGATTCGGATCCCTTGATTCGATTTGATGCGTTTGATTGCACAACATTTGTGGAAACGGTTTTGGCGCGGGGCGATGTCGATACCCTGACCCAGATTCGCTATGCGGGCGGCGTGGCAGACTTTGTCCGCCGCCACCATTTTATGGAAACCGATTGGTTGACGCATAATGCCGATCTCGTGCGTCCCGTCAGTGCCCATGTGGCCCCCACCGCCCGGCGGCGGGTGACCATTGATCGGGCGGCATGGCTGCGGCGCGTGCACGGCATGGATAACGATGCGGCGCCCCAGACGGTGGATCTGGAATACATTCCCTATGCCGCGTGGCCGCGGGGATACCGTCCGACGCGTCCGATGGTGGTGATGTTTGTCGGCGATGGGGACGGCATGCGGGAAAAAATCGGTACAGACCTGGCGGTGACGCATATGGGATTTCTGATGCCGGATGGCATGTTGCGGCACGCGTCATCACGGGCCGGATGTGTAAGGGATGAAAATTTTGACGATTATGTTGCGGCGCGCCAAAATTCGCGGCATAATTTGGGTGTTATGTTATTGGAAATTATAAAATGAACGACGACAAAATTATTCAAATGGATATGGGGACGCGTACCGGGCGTGGCGACGCATCGGCGCGGCCGACGGTGTGCCTGGGGATTGAATCATCGTGTGATGAAACGTCCGCCGCGATTGTGGATTCCAACCGGAATATTCGGGCACATATTATTTATTCCCAGATTCCAGAGCATCAGCGCTTTGGCGGTGTCGTGCCGGAATTGGCGGCGCGGGCGCATATCCTGGCGATTGACGAAGTGATCCGATTGACGTTGGAACGCGCCGGCATGACGATGGCGGACGTGGACGTAATTGCGGCGACGGCGGGCCCGGGCCTGATTGGGGGTGTGTTGGTCGGATGGATGGCCGCCACCGGCATGGCCCAATCAACGGGCAAGCCCCTGGTTGCCGTCAATCATCTGGAAGGCCACGCCCTGGTTCCACGTTTGGCGGCGGCCGCGGCCAATGACGGGGACGCGCCGGCGGTGGAATTTCCATATTTGTTGATGTTGGCGTCCGGCGGCCATTGTCAGATTTTATTGGTGCGTGGCGTCGGGCAATATGAATTGATCGGCCAGACCCTGGACGACAGCGCGGGCGAGGCGTTTGATAAAGTGGCCAAGATGTTAGGCCTGGGGTATCCGGGGGGACCCATTGTGGATACCCGCGCAAAATGCGGCAATATGTACGCGTTTAAATTCCCGCGTCCCTTGTGTGACAAGCCCGGCTGTGATTTTTCATTCAGTGGCATTAAAACCGCGGCGCGCACATTCCTGGATCATACCCCGGGGCCGCATGACGACAAATTTATCGACGATTTTTGTGCATCGTTCCAGGCGTCGGTGGTCGATTGCATCACCAATCGGTTGACGCATGCCTTGGATGATGCACGTGTTCGCGTGGCGCGGCCGCGCACCCTGGTCGTGGCGGGTGGCGTCGCCAAGAACAGTGCCATTCGTTCGGCCCTGGAACAAATGGCGGCGGCGCATGACATGACCTTTGCCGCGCCGCCGATGAATTTGTGTACGGATAATGGTGCCATGATTGCCTGGGCCGGGTTGGAAAATTATGCGGCCGGGCGTGTGGTGACGACGCCGGTGGCGCCCCGCCCCCGCTGGCCGTTGACGGAGTTATAAGATATGACGCGTTCTGATATAATGATGAATTTGTTTTCAACGGTCCAGAGCGACCGTTTGGCATCGCCACATCTGTTGGCCTATTTGGAACAGCATGGCTTTTTTACCCAGGTGGCCGGTCCGTATTATGGGAATTATTCGGGCGGTCTGTTTGATCACAGTTTGGCCGTCACCCGGAAATTGCTGGAAATAACATCCGGTCTGAAACTCGCATGGGGAAAAAGCGACAGTCCCTATATCATCGGCATGTTTCATGATTTGTGCAAGATTGATGAATACGCGTCTACAATGGTCAATGATCATCTGGAAATCATCCCTGTCAACAAGACACCGGAACATGGCGCAAAATCTGTTCGGTATCTGTCACGTCTGATTCCTCTAACCGATGAAGAACAATTATGTATCCGTTATCACATGGGCCCGTACATGCGCGAAGACTGGGATGGATACGACGATGCGATAAAAAAATATGAAACCGTCCTGTGGACGCATACCGCTGATATGTATGCCAGCCGATTGATGCGATAAAATGACAGATAAACTGCAAATTTTTGACAATGCGACGCAACGGATCTTGGCGACGATGGATACGCTGGGGCTGGATGCGGCGGCGCGTAATCTTGTTTTGCAATTGCGGCACAGCATGACGCTGCCCGCGGTGCGTATGACGATGGTGCCATCATTCCATCAAATGAATTTTTATCCGGCCCAGGGATTCTGTGAACCCGCCAGCCTGGCCTTGGCGGATAAAATGGGGCCGGATTGGGACCTGATGGAAATCAAGGGACGCGATTGGACCGGTGGACCACATTTCTTTGTACAGCATCGGCCATCAGGCCGGGTTTTGGATATAACGTCCGACCAATATGCGGTCCGTGGTATTCGGGTTCCGTATAATCTGGGGCGGGCCGTAAAAATTGACCGCCGCCGCCAAAAAGTATTGGATAAATACCTGGCCATTATGGGATCGCTGGAACGGAATGATTGATCATCAGACTGATTTGTGTTACAATCCAAATGATGAATAATAAATTACATTCTTATGATTTGGCCACCCAGAAACTGATGGCCCAGGCAACGGAATTAGACGTTCCGACAACGGGGGCATTTTCGTTGCCGAAAATGGTTCAACTGTTGCGCGAATCATTCAAATATCAATTGACCTATTACCGCGTGTTTAATGAATTGCGCCCCCGCAATTATGATCCGTCTTTGGGATTCTGTCGGGTGGCCAGTTATTATATCAACACACATTTCCCGGGCCAGTTTCATTTTATGCGCACACCGATACATTGGTGGTTGCGACATCGTGAAACCGGGATTGATTTTGATATAACTTATACTCAATTTAATGACCCATTTCCCTATCATTTGGGCCAGATTGAAGAATTCACAGAAAAAGACCAGGGAATTGTAAAAATCTTGCAGAACAAGGCGATGATCCTGGGGAAAAGTGCAGGACTGGAATAAACGATGATGGAACAGCCGGCACCGATGGTGCAACCCGATATGATTTTTAGTGTGACCGATGCGTCCGCCCTGTTAAAGGGCGTGGTGGAAACCGCATTTCCGCGGATCCGCATCCGGGGTGAATTGTCCCAAATCACACGCGCGGCATCCGGGCACATGTACATGACGATCAAGGATGCCGGCGCCGCGATTTCCGTTATTATCTGGCGCGGCACGCCGGTGCCGTTTAAATTAGAGGATGGCTTAGAGGTTATTGTTACCGGGCGCTTTACCACCTATCCGGCGCGCAGCAATTATCAGATTGTGGTCAGTGAAATTGAAATGGCCGGCGTGGGCGCGTTGCTAAAAATGCTAGAGGAACGCAAACAGAAACTGGCGGCCGAGGGATTATTTGACGCGGCGCGGAAAAAGCCCCTGCCCCGATTGCCGCGGCGCGTGGGGGTCGTGACCAGTCCGACCGGCGCCGCGTTCCAGGATATTCAAAACCGCCTGCGGGAACGGTTCCCGGTGCATGTCATCCTGTACCCCGCCACGGTCCAAGGCACAACCGCCGCGGCCGAGGTTGCCGCCGGCATCGAATACTTTAACCGCATGAAAAATGTGGATGTGATTATCGTGGCGCGTGGTGGTGGATCGCTGGAAGACCTGTTGCCCTTTTCCGAAGAAATCGTGGTGCGGGCGGCCGCCGCGTCTGAAATCCCGCTGATATCCGGTGTGGGGCATGAACCAGACTGGATGTTGATTGACTTTGCGGCGGATTTTCGCGCCCCCACCCCCACCGGTGCGGCCGAAACCGTGGTCCCGACAAAATTATCGCTGATGACGGATTTGGATAACCTGTGGCACCGGTTGTCGGGGCATTTTGCCACGCGCCTGGTCGCGGCCAAGCAACGCGTGGACGGCATTATGGTCAAAAACCCGCACCAGGTCATTATGGAACAGACCCAGCGTTTGGACGATATGGGCCGGACCTTGGGACTGTTGATGAATGCCAAAATGCAATCGGCGCATCAAAAAATGACGGCGATCGCCACATTCCCCAATATCTTGCAAAATCGGATGACCGCCCTGGCCCAGGCGATGGGGCATCTGGGGCAAATGCTGAATTCGCTAAGTTATAAAAGTGTTCTGGCCCGCGGATACGCCATTGTGCGGGGCGCGGATGGTCAAATTGTGGCCCGTGCCGGGGACTTTACCCGCCCGGCCGAAATCGAATTTGCCGACGGTACGGTCCAGATCGGCGGATAAGTGTAAGAATATTTTCCTAGCATTGCGCGCAAAGTTCGGGTATAATTGGCCCCGCGATGGGTATTTTATCGCTGGACTTTACAATCCATAGAGTGCATCAAGGCAAACCTTGATGAAAACCAACCGACGGTTGGAATGTGGGATATATCTGAATAACCACGCAATACACTCTATTGTTGTAAAATTCCAACCGGCTTTCTTATTTTTTAATCAGGGTTTTGGCGGTCGCGATGGATTCGGGGGTGATTTCGGCCCCGCTGATGATGCGGGCGATTTCATGGACGCGTTGGTCGTCCGAAATGCGGGTCACGGTTGTGGTGGTCACGTCGTTATCGGCATGCTTTTCAATTTTGAAATGTCGATCGGCAAATCCGGCGACCTGGGCCGAATGGGTGATGACCAAGGCCTGGGAATGTGCCGCCAAACGCGCCAGGCGTTGTCCCACGGCGGACGCGGTGGCGCCGCTGATGCCGGTATCGACTTCGTCAAAGACAAAGGTGTGGGCGGCATCCCCGCCGGTTAAAACCACACGCATCGCCAGCATCAGGCGCGCCAATTCCCCGCCCGATGCGGTTTTATGCAGGGGCGCAAACGGCGTTCCGGGGTTGGTCTTGATCATAAACATAACCTCGTCCGCACCAGCCGCACAGGGGGCGCAGGCCTTGATGTCGACGGTAAAATCTGCCTGGCCCAGTTTCAGGTCCGGCAATTCCGCCAAAATCCGATCGCGCAACTGGGCGCATGCCGCGGTGCGCGCAGCGGTCAGTTCGGCGGATGCCTGATCAAAGGTTGCCCGATGGTGGGCCATATCTGATTTGGCCCGCTGTAATTCGGCGTCCGAATGATCGATGGCGTTTAATTGGGCTGCCATTTGTTCCAACTTTGCCGGCAATTCGTCGGCGGCCACGCGATGTTTGCGCGCCGCCGCCCGAATGGCAAACAGGCGTTCTTCGGCCGCGTCCAGGGTATCCACGTCCACCGCGTCGGGGGTCAAACGCCCCGCCACATCGGACACCACCTGGGCGGCGTCATACAGGGCGTCAATCTGGGCCTGGTACGGATTGGGATCTGTTTTGATACGTTGCAAAATATGGGCCACGGAAAAAATCTGGGCATCCAGGGACACGCCGCGCGGGGCCATGGCCTCGGCCGCTTCGGTTAAAATGGCGGCGTCTTTTTCGGCATTCATCATCGCGGCGCGGCGGGTGGCCAATTCGTCTTCTTCGCCCGGGCGCACGTTCAGGGCCGTCAATTCCGACACATTGTGTTCCAAGAAATCGCGTTCGGCGGCCGATGTGGCCAGCATGTTTTCCAATTCCGCCAACCGACGTTCGGCCGCATGATAGGCCACAAAGGCGTCATGTGTTCGGGATAAAATATCATTGTATTTATCGATGGATACGCGCGCAAATTCATCCAAAGTCTGACGATGCGTCGTGGGATCCAACAGGGAATGATTTTCAAACTGTCCATGAATTTCGATCAAGTTATCCCCAACCTGTTTCAGGGTCTTGATCGACACCGGCGTATCATTGATCCAGGCACGGGATTTGCCATCCGCCGCCAATGTGCGTCGCAAAATTAAATCGTCCGACGCATCAATGCCACATTCGTCCAAAATCTGGACAACCGATGCGGGGGTGTGATCAAACTGGGCCGTGACCGAGGCACCCGCGCATCCGTGACGGATCAGGCCCGCGTCCCCCCGCGCCCCCAGCGCCAGCGCCAGCGCGTCCAACAGGATACTTTTCCCCGCGCCGGTTTCACCGGTCAAGATATTCAGCCCCGGTCCGAATTCCAGATCCAGGTGTTCGATCAAAACAATATTGGATATCGTCAGTCTGTTTAACATGATTGAATTATAGCGAATTTTTGTCCCGTATTTCAAGACCTTTTAATCAATCTGAATGGGTTCCAGGGTCCAGTTGTGCATCCACAGCAGGTATCCGGAAATTTGATACCCCGGATAGATTTTTTTCAGTAATTGGGCGTATTCGCGCATCTGAATCAGATAGGAATCGCGCCGCGCATCGGGATGGGTGTCTGTTTTGTAATCAATAAAGCGCACAGTTTTGGTCGCCGAATCCACGCGCAGACGATCGATGCGGCGGCTGATAAATTTTCCGGAAACGGTGCCGGCAACGGGAACCTCGGTCCGGGCATCGGGCGCAAACAGGTCGATAATTTCCGGCATCTGACGCAGGTGCGCGATTAAATCCGCGTCGCCCGCGCATTGGTCCGGGGCGATCACAACGTGCTGCATTTTGGCATGCGTGGCCGCGCCACTGTCGGTGGCGAATTTTGTTCGGGTATATTGCGTCATAAGGTCACTGAGTTTCATTGTGGATCCTGATTTCTGTGGGGGTAATGTCGGCGCCCGGCATTGTCCCCAGAACGTTCCATAATTGGGTGTGCCACGCCATATCCGGCGCCGTTTTATACGGCGTATAGCCATAGATATAGAGTCTATCGCGCGCCCGCGTCATGGCCACGTACAACAGACGATAATATTCGGCCATTTTTTGATCCATGGCGGCGGCGGCGGCCTGTTCAACCTGGGCGCTGGCGCTTTTCTGGGGTGTCCACAGCCATGCGTCATGTGCCGCATCATCGGTTTCGGGGACGGCAAAAACATTTTCCGGTTTGTCGCGCGGCGTGCGCACGGTGTCGATCAAGAAAACGACGGGGGCCTCTAACCCTTTGCTGCCGTGAATGGTGACGATGCGGACGCCGCTGCTGCGATCCATGTCACGTTTAACCTCGCTGCCGCCGGTGACGAACCATTTCAAGAAATGACGCAGGGTGCCCGGTTGGGTTCGTTCATAGGACAAGCAGATGGTTAAAAATTCTTCCAGCGGATCGATAATCTGTTGCCCCAGGGCGGCGATCATTTTCTGACGTCGATTGTCGGTCTGTAACAGATGCGTAAAGAATGTATACGGGCCCATCCCGGCGGCGTCGGTCACAATTTGGCACAGTTTTTCGTGAATATCCGGATGCAGATTTTCCAGGCTGTCAAACAGGGGTTTTTCGGGGACATTCGGCGCCGAATGATGTGTGTGACATAAATTAAAAATATCGTCTTCTGTCAATCGAAATAATGGACTTTTTAAAGTGCAACATAAACTGTAATCATCCGTTGTGTCCAGGCAAAAGCGCACCAGATTTAACATGTCCCGAATGGCCGGAAATTGGGGTAACAGGATGCGGTCGCTGCCCGCGACATCCAAATCGCGTTTCTTTAAAGCGTGGATCAACGGTTCGGCAAAGGGATTGCGACGTTGAACCAAAACCATGATGTCGCCCGGTGCCACACCGTCGGTATGAACCATGTCGGCGATTTTGTCGGCAATTGTTTCGATATAGGCATCGCGATCCATATCATCGTCGCGTGTAACCAATTTGTGTAATTCAACCTGTCCCGGCGCGTCCGCGCGGAAACATCTGTGGGGATTGTTCCGAAAACCGGTCTGTTGGGCGATTGTCGGATTGTCAAAGAAATAATCCACGGTCTGTAAAATCGGCGCGGTCGATCGGAAACTTTGTGCCAGGGGGATTTCGCAAATGGTGCGTGCATTTTGGCGAATTTGTTCGGCAATTTGATCGCGGCTTAGTGCAAAGGCCGCGGCATCGGCGCCCTGGAATCCGTAAATGGACTGCTTGCTGTCGCCCACAACGAACAAAGATCGTGGATTGGATTCGGTGGTACCGTCGGTAAAGAAGTCCCCCGCCAACAGGCGTAGGATATCCCACTGCTGGGGGCTGGTGTCTTGGGCCTCGTCCACCAAAATATGACTCAGGGATACGTCCAATTGTGATAAAATCCATCCCATGGTATCGGCCCCGGAAAATAAACGGCGTGTGTATAAAATCAAATCGTCAAAGTCCAACAGATTGTGTTGCAACTTTATCCGACGATATGCGTCGGCAAATGCCGCCGATAAATCAAACAGGGCCAAACTGTCTTGGAATGTTATCCGGTTTAAATAGGATTGGTTGACGGCATAAACGCGTTGTTGTTCGGCGGCCAGATAGTCTTTCTTGGCCACATTTGCAATCGGCGTTTCTGTGGATGTCAAATACGCATATTTGTATTCGTTAAAATCAATTGTTTTATCAATATACTGTTTTGTTAAATTGATAATATTTATCAGGTATGCGGCCGGCTTTTTACTGGCATTGACGTCCGTTTGGGCCAAATCAATGATTTTTTCCAGATTTTCTGGGCGCGGTTCGTCAAAAACGTCTGTTGTATAATTTAAAAATTTTTTTGTCGTATCAATAAAGTATTGTCGAAAATTATCAAAATTTTCAACCTGGAAAAACGAACGGTATTGCCCCGTCAGAATCCCCAGCAAACTGTCCAGGCTGTATTCCGAAATCCGCCCCACGATATGGGCAAAGGCATCCCCAATCCGGGAATCGGATGGTGACCGGATCAACTGTTCAAAGGCATCATGCAACAACACCGATTGATTGTCGGGCGATATCAGAGACCACGCGGGGGATATGCCAGCCTCCAACGGAAAGCGATGCAAAAACTCCTCGAAAAAACCGTGGATGGTTTTGATCTTTAA
>JAAVBR010000041.1 GCA_014802705.1 bacterium
CGCGTAGGCGGGAGTGGGCCTCTCAACCTAATAAAGCACTGTGCTTTTAATTTTATAGACCCTATTCCCGCCTGCGCGGGAATGACAAGAAAGGGAAGTGCTTTATGGTGAAATTAAAAACAACGCAAGGTTCCCCTCTGGCAAGAGGGGTGGCCCAACGGGCCGGGGTGTCGGCATCTGAACTCTGAACTCTAAAAAAATCCCCTAAGGTCCACCCACGCAAACTATGTTTGCGCGGGGCCCGAAAGACGGGGATTTTTTTAGGAACGTTCTTTGTCTTTTTGGGCGCGGGCATGGGCGTCACGAATCCGCGTTTCCATGGCGCGATAATCACGCCGGGCCTGGCCCACGGTCAAATGCCAAACCCCGGCCATCAACCCGGCCAACACCGCCCCCATGGCCCCGAAAAAGATAACATTTTTCCACATATCGGACACCCCCTGGGGCGCGTTGGGCGCATCAGACGCGGGGGCGACGGCGGTCTGGGTCGGGGCCGTCATCCGCGGGGTCGCGGCCATTCCCCGTGCCGGCATCATCGTGCCCCCCACAATGGCCGCCCCCATCAAAAATTTCCGAAACGCTTGATTCATATTATCTTTCCTGTGTTTATTGTCTTTCCTTTACAAGATACATGCCTGGCCAAAATTGTCAACCCATAAAAACGGGGCCACCCGGCCCCGCTGTTATCAGAATCGATACGATCCGCTGAACTTTACCTGGTGCAATTGGATTTCTGAATTATATTGATACCGGTAATCCAGACCAAATTGCCACCCTGTGGACATCAGGTATTCCACCCCGGCCCCCGCATTGATCCACAACGGATCCAGATCCACCGCATAATCGGTATAGTTCTGGGCCGCGGCAAATTTATACTTGGCCTTGTCCGGGGCGCCCAAAATATCGTATTCCACCCCCGCCGACGCATACGGACGCAATTGCGACCACGCGTTGGGATAGATGCGCTTTTGGGCCATCAATGTGTACCCGGGCGTCACAATCGCATAGCCATCGGATTCCACATTCATATAGGCATCGCCATCCACCTTTTCCTTGACCGTAAAGCCCAGGTTATAGCCCCCGCGCATATACAGATTGCCCACAATATACTGATTCAACCAATCGTGCATGAATCCCCATTCGGTCGTCACCGCCATGGCCGTGCCATCCCCGGTGATTTTACCGACATAGTTCTGTTCACGATCAACATTCAGCAAATGCACATCGCCAAACAGGTTGCCATAGATCCGCGCCTTGGTCCCCAGGGTTTTGACCATATAGCCCCCCAGCCCCAAGTTCGTATCCGACACATCGATATCCACGTGCCCGGCGATATGCTGGCCCGGTAAATAGCCCAATTCTATATCGTCGGAATTGCTGCCCGACATGTGGGACGCGCGCGCCGTCAACCCCAGGATCAGGGTATCGGAACTCTGCCAATCAATGCCGGCCTGGGCACTGAAACGATTACCATCGGTGCTTTTGCCGTCGGTCAGATTCTGGCTGTACATGCCGATGTTCAAATCCAACCAAATCTTGTTCAGATTCCGATTACGGTTCCAAATAAATTCGTCCAACATGCGGTCTTCGAAATCACGGAACGAGGTGTGTTCGTTCAACACAATGCTGCCCATGATCTGTTCCGCTTCGCGCGGTTGGACCAGGCGGCTGATCCGCGCCAAGGGGGCGCCGTCGCGATACGTATTGTAATACTCCATACGATCATAGACTTGCTGGGCCAATTGCGCCACATTGGTGTCTTGGAAGATCAGGGGAATCGCCTCGATCGGGGTGCGGTTATAGAACCCATCCGACGCCAATTTCCCGGCAATCATTTCGTCCAAGGCCCCGGCGGCACTGTATTCACCCGCGGTGTGATCCGATTCGCGGCCGACGACTTCTTGAATCTTAAACACTTCGACCGGGCCGCCAAAGCGCGGATCAAAGACGATATAAATGCTGTCCGCCACGCCGTCGCCATCGGTATCGCGCGTCGTCAGATACGCCGGCAAATCTTTCTTGCCCGCCGAGCCGTTGTTGGCAATATTGATCGAATTGATGTAATCAAAGCACTGGGTGCCGTCGGCGTTACAGAATTTGACGAACAGATTACGCATCTTTAACGCAAATTCATCCAATCCGCCATCGGCATGCATCAACCAAATGGCCGTGCCTTGGTCCACGATGTCAAACAGATCAATCCCAATCTGGGGCGCCCCCAGGGCCGCGCCGTCGACCAATTCTTCACCCAGGTTTGTGATATTCGACACAAATTTGCCATTCACCGACATCAAGGGTTCCGCCCCGGTCGCGCCGTTGGTAATGGTCCCCAGGGTATTGTCTTCGGCCAGGCTGACCGACGCCCAATAATTGCGGCCGCCCGTTTCGGTCGCGGGCATAATCGCCGCGTGGATCAGACTGTTGTCGTTAAAAATATAACTGCCGCCGACGTCCATGGATTTCAGGCCGATAAAGCCGACGCCGCCCGACACATCCCCGCTCACATTGACCGTCAGCCAATCGTTGGCGACATTATTTGCCTTGCCCCGGGCCAAGATACGCAAATTTTTGGCCACGATGTCGCCCTGGATATCCAAATCACTGGTCGTGATGTTCATGGCGCCACTGCTTTGCAGAATGCCGTTCGCCACCACATTCGCCGCGTTCAGGTTATAATTGGCCGATGTCACATTGACATCCCCATTCGCCATGCCGGCCGTATCCTGTTGCAGGCGGCCCGCAATGGTGAAATCGCCGGCAACCGTCATGCCCCGCCCCGCCAGACTGGCCGTCCCACCGGTCAGGTCAAATTGGGTCACATTCGTGACATAGGTGCCCGCATCCAATGTCAAGGCGCCGTCCTGGTTATTCACCGCCCCCAGGGTAATGCCATTTTCCGCCGCCAAACGCAACGTGCCGCGATTATCCACATCGCCCGCAATGATACGATTGGCATGAATATCCACATCCGCCGCTGGTGCCGTCAAAATGTCGCCGGTAATCGTGGCCAGATTATCAATATTATATGTCGCCGCCAGGCCCACCGCGTTCAGGTTACCGTCAATCGTCATATTGCGCGCCGCCAGGGTCATGTTATTCTGACGCAGGTTCAAGGCTCCGCTGGTCCCGCTCAGGTTCCCTTGGACCAGATCGCCCGTCACATCAATATCCGTGTCCACGGTCAATCCCAACACATTCAGGTTCGCCACAGCGCCATCCGCCACCGCCAGTTCCAAGACATTCCATGTATTCCCGGTGGCCTCTATCCGGCCGGCGTCCACCTGGACAATGGACGACGTCAACGCGCCCCCATTCAGGGAGACATCGCCACTTTTTACCGTAATTTTGCCGGTGTCAATGGTGCCAATTCCGTTTGCCGTCAAATTCACGGTACCATTGCTGGTTATATCGCGGGTTTGAATGGCCGATGCATTGACCCGAATCAGCCCCGTGTTGGATGCAATATCGCCTTGGAAATCCGCCAGATTTTTGGCATTGGCCACCAAGGTTCCCTGGGCATTCTTGACTTCGCCCGAAACAACGATGTTGTCTTGGGACGACAGGCTCAATTTTTTATCCGCCGCAATTTCTATCCCGCCGGCCACATTGATGTCCGCCATGTCGCCGGACGTTTCCAGGGTCAATTCATCACTCAACCCCACCAAACCGGCGCTGACACCTTCGTTGGTGCCCATCCAGATGCCGTTTTGGATATTGATGGCATTGTCCACATTCGACGACGCCGTTATTCCCGCCTGGATCGGTTGATTATCGGCCACGGCCATGCCGCGCACAATAAATTTACCCGTCCCATCCAGGGTGCCCACGTCCACATCATTGACCCGCAGATCAATGACGCCGCCCGCGTTGGCGATCAAGCCCCCATCGACCGTCAAATTATTGGTCTGGGTGCCGCCAAAGATAATCTGTTGGCCCGCATTTTCCGCGATCACGTCGCCATTGACCCCGATATTTTCGGCATCAAAGGTCAGGCTGCGCGCCGCGTCGGTCGCATTGGCGATGATATTGCCGCCAACGCTGATGCTGGTATCCGATTTCAATTCAAAGCCACCCGTTCCACTGGCCGCCACGTTCATGCTGCCGGCGGTGTCGGGGGTAATCCGGGATGTTGCCACCACGTCACCGTTCACCGTGACCGCGCCGCCAACCTTTAACAAACGCGTGCTGGCCCCCACATTCAAGACACCGTCATTGCGAACGGCCAAATCGTTTGTAATCTGAATCCCGTCTGTGATCAAGGCATTCATATTCACCATACCGCCATCGACCGCCAACGCCCCCAGGGTGATATTGCCCCCATCGCTGTCCGATCCGCGAATCGTCATGGTGCCGCCGCTGTTGGTGACCGCGCCGCCGACACTGATCTGGCGCGCCGACAGCCCCAGTGTCCCGCCCGTATTCGTCACGGTGCCGGTCCCGTCATCCACCGATCCAATGGTGATGGCGCCCCCGACGTCGGTGGACCCCAGAATGGTCAACACACTGTTATTGGCGATATTATCACTGTTGACGACGCTGGCCAATGTGATGGTCGGCGCCTGTATTTTCATAATGCCGCTGTTGCTGACGCCCTGGGCGACCAATGCCCCATCCGCGGTGATATTTGTCGTCGACCCGTCCTTCCCGGTAATGCCCCCACCAAGCGTCAAAGAACCATCTTGCGCCGTGGCGGCATTTGCCACCGTATCAATCGCCAACAACCGGCCATCATTTGCAATAGATGCCGCCTGCAAGGAACCCGCCAGGATCGTCATATTGGCATCGGATCGTGGCTGCAAATCCTTTCCAACCTGACCATTATGAATCGCCCCACCCTGCAGGTCAATACCACCGGCTGTAACATTCAAGGTGAATTTATCCGAATAACTGTTCAACGCCGCCGACCCGCCAAACTTCAATGTGCCGGTTGACACATTAAATGTATTATTGGCGCCCATACCACTTAAATCAAAACCGTCTTTGATATAAGTTTCACCCGACATGACCAAATACAAATCCCCAGCATTGGCCAAAGCCCCACCGTTGATTTTTAAATTCTGTCCTGTGATATTCAGTTGTCCCCCCTGTGACAAATTGGACACCGATTCGCCCACAATAACATCACCACTGGCCTTTAATTGCAAAAATTGCCCCGAATTTGTTACCGTTCCGGCAATATCAATATCGCCATCCGTGGCCGTCAGTCGAACTGCCCCCAATTCATTAAAGAATCCCAATAAGGTCTTAGTTGTGGTCTCGGTGGCCGATTCTGACGCTTCTGTAAACCTAATGCTGCCACCACTAATCAGGCTGCCTCCGGCGTCTATAAACCCCTCATCCGTCATGATATCTGTCGGATTTTCGATGCGTTGACTGACCACATTAGCGTGCGCAATATTCACCGCCCCTGTGGCCTGGATATTCAGATGCGAAATGGTTGCCACGGTTGCACCAGGCTCCGTCTTACCACTGGTCAATGCCCCCATATCCACCGTCTGGGCCGCGATCTTCAAATCGCGCATATTTTCCACCGCACCGGGAACAAAGAACGTCCCTGTTTCATCCGACCCATCTGTGCCGATTTTCAAGGCCTTGATACCGGTCAATTCCAATATCCCCTTGTTATTGATGGACGAAATGGTGGCGTTGATGGGGCTGCTGTTATTCGCCGCCGTCAGGGCAAAGCCGCGATTATTGCCCGCCAAAACGTTCAAGCCCCCGCCGATGGTCACATCACCCACCGATGTCAGGGTAAAGGTATTGGTATACAGGGTTTTATCTTCCTCGGCTGCATTCAGAATACTCAGGCCGCCGGCTGTCCCCGTTTCCGACGTTGCCCAGACGTTCAACGCGCCCCCGGTCTTAAAGGCGCCGTCCACGGTCACCGCCAGTGATTGGGCGTTATTACCGTATGTTACGACATACGTATTGGTGCCCATATCGGCATTAAGCGGCAGGGTAATATTCCCGCTGTCGTCCGGCGTCAAAAGCTCCTGGGCCCCCATGGCACCAAACGGCACCAGGCAGCAAACAAAAGAAAATAGTCGTTTAATCATATTTTTTTGTTTAATTCCGTTCCAAATGTGTTTATATTATGCCATATAATTGCTTTGTTCGCCAAGCAAAAAAGTAACAAGAAAAATTAAATTTTAGGATTAAGGAGAAAAATATGTATTCAATCAAACATGTTCACGCCCGTCAGATTATGGACAGCCGCGGAAATCCGACCATCGAATGTGATGTCGAATTGTCCGGCGGCGCGTTGGGTCGCGCGGCGGTCCCCAGTGGCGCATCCACCGGTTCGTTCGAGGCCTTGGAACTGCGCGACGGCGGCAGTGCCTATATGGGCAAAGGTGTTTTGACCGCGGTTAAAAACGTGAACGACACGATCACGCCGGCGATCCTGGGGATGGATGCGTCCGACCAGACGGCGTTGGATGAAAAGATGCTGGCCCTGGACGGGACACCGAACAAAGACAAACTGGGGGCGAATGCGATCCTGGCGGTGTCGATGGCGGCGGCGCACGCGGTGGCGAACCAGAAAAACATTCCTTTATATAAATATATCGCCGAAATTTATGGCAATGCGACACCGGATGTTTTGCCGCGCCCGATGATGAACATTATCAACGGTGGCGCGCACGCGGACAATGGTCTGGACGCCCAGGAATTCATGATCATCCCCAACGGGGCGAAAAATGAATTCGAAGCGATTCGGATGGGATCGGAAATTTTCCACAATCTGAAATCCATTTTAAAGAAAGGCGGCAATTCGACCAACGTCGGTGACGAAGGCGGCTTTGCACCGAATTTCCATTCGTGCCGCGAAGCGTTGGACACCATTATCGCCGCCATTACCGCCGCCGGTTACAAACCGGGTGACCAAGTGTCGATCGGGCTGGACGTGGCGTCGTCGGAATTCTTTGCCGACGGTGTGTATAAATTCGAAGGCAACGAATGGTCTGCGGATCAGATGATTGAATTCTATGAAAAACTGATTGCGGATTATCCGATTATCTCGATCGAAGACGCCTTGGCCGAAGAAGATTGGGATGGTTGGAAAAAACTGACCGAAAAAATCGGCGGCAAATGCCAATTGGTGGGGGACGACCTGTTCGTGACGAACCCGGCCCGCCTGTCCAAGGGGATTGAAAACGGTGTCGCCAATGCGATTTTGATCAAGGTGAACCAGATCGGATCCCTGACCGAAACGCTGCGCGCCATCAAAATGGCCCAGGATGCCAAATACGGCGTCATCATTTCGCACCGCAGTGGCGAAACCGAAGACACCACAATCGCCGACCTGGCGGTGGCGACAAACGCCGGCCAGATCAAGACCGGGTCCATGTCCCGCACGGACCGCATGGCCAAATATAACCAGTTGATCCGTATCGAAGAACAACTGGGCACCAGCGCCAAATACGGCCTGTAATACATATATATATGTATAATGGGGCGGGGAAACCCGCCCCATGGAACGTTAAAAATGCTGATGGGGGTCAACATTTTATTGATGGTTAAATACGTGATCGGCGCACTGATTGTGGTGGGCATTGCCCTGGCACCGGCGTATCTGGCGCGCGTGGCGGGCCGTAAAAAATACGACATGCTGTTGGTGCGCGGGTACAGTTGGCTGTTCGGATGGACCGGCATCGGATGGCTGATCGCCCTGTGGTGGGGTGTCAAAAAATAAAGTCCCCGTGGGCCCGCGCGCCGCGGGTATTTTTTTATGTCCATTTTATTCGTAAAAATACGGTTGCGGGCGATCGGTTTTTATTTTATCCTAAAACCCGTAATTGATGGAAAGGATGAACCATGCTGAAAACTTTATTGATGGCGGTGGCGCTGGGCCTGCCGATGGTGTCGATGGCGGCAAACAAACCGCGTCCGGAACCCGTCAAACATTTAACCGACGAAGAAATTTACCAGGAATTAAAAAAACTGGCGCTGGTGTTTGAAATCGCCCGCGATAACTTTGTCGAAGAGGCCGATGAAAAGAAAATGCTAGAAGGTGCCATGGCCGGCATGCTGGGGGCGCTGGATCCACATTCATCCTATTTACCGGCCGACGATTTCAAGGAATTTAGCGAAAAATCCCACGGGGAATTTGGGGGATTGGGGATTCAGATCACCAGTGATCGCGGCGCCGTGCGTGTGATTGCCCCGATTGACGATACCCCCGCGGCCAAGGCGGGCATCAAGGCGGGCGATTACATCACCCATGTCGATGATGATCAGGTCTTTGACCAGACATTAAATCAGGTGGTTAAAAAGATGAAGGGCCGCCCCGGGACCAAGGTGAAACTGACCGTTATTTCCGACGGGCAAGAGGCCCGCACCGTAACGCTCAAACGTGCGATTATCAAGGTTAAATCCGTGAAATTCGAAACCAAGGGCGACGACGACAAAATCGGATACATTCGCATTTCAGACTTTGGTGCCACCACGACCAAGGAATTAAAAGAAGCGATTGAGGCACTGGAAAAGAAAAAAGTTTTGGGCTATGTCCTGGACGTGCGCAATAACCCGGGCGGGTATTTGACCGCCGCGATCGATGTATCCGATGCATTCCTGGATTCGGGCGAAATCGTGTCGACCCGCGGCAAGAAAAAAACGGACATTGATCGTACGTATGCCAAACCGGGCGATTTAACCAACGGCAAACCGGTGGTGGTCCTGATCAATCACGGATCGGCGTCGGCGTCGGAAATTGTGGCGGGCGCCCTGCAGGATAATGGGCGCGCCCTGGTCATGGGATCGCAAAGTTTCGGCAAGGGCAGCGTGCAACAGCAAAAGCCCCTGGGCGATGGGACGGCGATTCACATCACCATTGCGCGGTATTACACCCCCAGTGGCCGTTCCATCCAAAACGAAGGCATCACCCCGGATATTGAGGTTTTACAAAGCAAGATCGAGGTGTTAGAGAAAAAGCAAAGCACGTATTCCGAGGCTTCGTTTAAAAATTCGTTGAAAAACGATGCGGCGCAAAAGAAACAGGACGCCAAAAAAGACAAAAAATCCGACGCGGATGCGGATGCGCCGTTGACGGACGCGGAAAAAGACGCCCTGGATTACCAATTGCAACGCGGGATGGATATGGTCCGCGCCATGGCGAAATTGGCGGCCGGCCGCACGGCGGTGACCGATGCCGACGCGGATGCGGATGCCCCGGCCGAAAAACCGGCCGAGAAAAAGACCGAAAAAAAGTCCGCCCCGGCCGAGAAGAAATCTGATAAACCGACCGCCGATAAACCGGCCAAAAAATCTGATAAAAAATAAAAAATTCCCGGCAATGCCGGGGATTTTTTATGGCACCGGCCGCGCCGGTACTCCTCCACCTGGGGGAACTTATACTCTCACGTCATCGCGAGGGCGACGGCAGAGCGACGCGCGCCATTGTTCACACAATGGACACACGACGCTCGCAATGACAAGAGAGCTTAAGAGTTAAAACTAGAATATCACAGATCACAATGGATCCCGTCCTTCGACGGGATGACGATGTGTGAGGGCAATTCCCATCCGCCCGGCGGGGTGTCGGCATGAATGCCCCTCCCCGCGGCGCAGTTCTTTATTTGGTGTAATAACATTCAGATGTGTATACGCCACTGCCCGATGTTTCACTAAAAGTTGTGGTGTAACAATTTTCAATCCCCACCGCAAAGGGGGAATATTTTACACTGGTTGTGTGATGTACCTGGCCCCCATTGGGACAGGTTTTTATCGGCATACTGATTTTAAAGGTCCCTGTGTCATAATCAATATATTCCCCAGAAAAAGCAACCCCATAATATTCGGCCTCAGATGGATAAATATCGCGTATCCCCACATATTCTATGAATATGGGGAATAACCAGTCTTTTATGAATTCTATGTACTGATCAGGATAATAACAAAACGTGTGGGCACCAGCGATCGCCTCCCCTACATCTTTCATCAACGCTTGTCGTTGGGCAATGTTTGGTATCACATAAGAGACAAAAGTAGTGTTACTGGGGTCACAAGCGGTAACGGCACCCTGGGCGAAAGCCTCTAGGTTGACGTTGGCGGTCGCGGCGGAATATACATAAGAGGACAATGGCCCATTACATCCCGCACGGATGGCGCAGGATACATATTCTAAATAACTTTCCAGACGTTGATCCGTACGGTCGGCCCACACCGCATTCAAACCGACGTTTGGATTAGGCATAAAAGCGGAGGATAAAATATGCGGAAAACCGGGATTTTTATATTGGGAATTTTGTCGTATGCAAACGTCCCTTTGGATTAGGCATAGTTAAATTGCCCTCTACGCCACGGATTATACCAGGTTGCACGGTTTTGTGCAACCGTAAAAAAGGATGCCTGGATCCCGGGGTCAAGCCCCAGGATGACAGGAAAGTTTTTAAGTCCCTGGAATATTAAAAACTAGTGTCGCTCGACGCGATGCGTCTGCGCGTATCCTCGTATTTGCTCGAATAAATTCTCGCATA
>JAAVBR010000042.1 GCA_014802705.1 bacterium
GTCAGCGCCGGGATTTTATCCATTTTGCCGTTTGACACATCGTCCAGGGTGTCTTCGGTCTTGGCGGTAAAGTTCACATCCACCAGATCGGTAAAGTATTTCGACAAATAGGCCGCAATCACCCATCCGCCGGGCGTCGGGTGGAAACGGCGCTGCTTATCCTGTTCAACATATGCCCGATCCACGATCGTGGACATAATGGCCGCGTATGTGGACGGGCGGCCGATGCCCAATTCTTCCAATTTTTTGACCAAGGATGCCTCGGTATAACGGGCGGGCGGCTGGGTAAAATGCTGATCGGGGGCAAGGGCCGTGATCGTGATCGCATCCCCGACGGCCAGTACCGGCAATTTGGCATCCGCGCTGTCGGTTTCGTCGTCTTTGTCTTCGATATAAACCGTCATAAAGCCGTCAAAGGTGCGCGTCGTGCCGACCGCATGGAATGTGGCCTGGCCCGTCGCCGTGCGGATATCGACGGCCACGCTGTCAAATTCGGCATTGGTCATTTGACACGCAATCGCCCGTTTCCAAATCAGGTCGTACAATTTCGCCTCGTCCCCGGACAGGGTCGGCGTCGCCCCGTCAAAGTGCGTGGGGCGGATGGCTTCGTGGGCTTCCTGGGCGTTTTTGGATTTGGTCACATAAATATTGGGGCTTTTGGGCAGATACCGGTCCCCGTGCGTGCGCGCGATATAGGCGCGGATGTCATTGACCGCGTCCGCCGACAGGTTTGTCGCGTCCGTACGCATATATGTGATCAACCCCTGTTCATACAATTTCTGGGCGGCCGACATCGTGCGCTTGGATGAAAAATAGAGTTTGCGCGCCGCCTCTTGTTGTAACGTCGACGTCGTAAACGGCGCGGCGGGCCGGCGGGATGTTTTCTTTTTTTCAATCGCATCCACCGTCGCCGCCATCGGCACCGCCAGGACATTCAAGATGTCATCCATCTGGGCCTTGGTCCCGATGGTCATTTTTTCAATTTTCTGGCCTGCAAATTGGGACAGGTTGGCATTAAACGTCGCCCCGTCTTTGGCACACGCGGCCGCCAATGACCAATATTCGATGGGGTTGAAGGCCTCAATCTCCCGCTCGCGATCCACCACCAATTTGACGGCCACCGATTGCACGCGCCCGGCGGATTTGCCCAGGTTGCGCCGCCACAACAATGGCGAAATCCCAAACCCAATCAGGTAATCCAACGCCCGCCGCACCAAATAGGCATCCACCAAGTTCTGGTCAATTTCGCGCGGATTTTCAATCGCGGCCAAAACCGCCTTTTTCGTAATTTCGTGGAACGCGACACGGTAAACCTTTTTCCCCGCCAATAATTTTTTCGACGTCAAAATGTCCAGAATATGCCAGGCAATGGCCTCGCCCTCGCGATCCGGGTCGGACGCCAGATAAACCGCGTCCGCCTTTTTTACCTCGTCCGTGATCAGTTTAATCTGCTTTTCCTTGCCCGGCATAATTTGCCAGCGCATGGCAAAATCATGTTCGGTATCGACACTGCCGTTTTCCGGGACCAAATCGCGCACGTGACCCACCGACGCGATCACGCGCCAACCGGCCCCCAGATATTTTTCAATGGTCTTGGCCTTGGACGGGGATTCGACGATTAAAAGATTCATTTTTTAACTTCCTTTGGCAGATAATTGCTGGTCCTTGTGAATATGCGCGTTTTGGCACAGGCCGAACCCAAACATCAGGGATAACAGACTGCTGCCGCCAAAAGACATCAATGGCAGCGGTACCCCCACCGTCGGCATCAATCCCAAAACCATCGAAATATTTATAAAATAATAAATGAAAAAGTTCAACATAAAACCAAAGCAGATCAGTTGCCCAAATCGATTGCGGCACGTTTTCGCACACCAAAACAGCACGATGATAATAATCGCATACAGCATCAACAGCCCCATCGCCCCCACAAAGCCGAATTCTTCGCCCAGCATGGTAAAGATAAAGTCCGTCTGCTTTTCCGGCAGGAATGATTGCTGGGATTGACTGCCCAACATATAACCTTTGCCCAGAATGCCGCCCGACCCAAAGGCAATTTTAGCCTGGTTGATTTGATACCCGGCGCCGCGCGCGTCTAGGTCCGGGTTTAAAAAGGTGATGATTCGTTGCCGTTGGTAATCATGCAGGCCCCCAAACCAAACCATCGGCGCCGCGCACAGACCCAAAATCGCCGCGATGATAAACCATTTCTTGTTCGCGCCGGCGATATAAAATATCCCGACTGTAATCATCCCCAGTGACAGGGCCGTACCCAAATCCGGCTGTAACACAATCAGGCCAAACGGCACCAGCAACATCGCCGCCGGCACCAGGTATGTTTTGAACTGGGACAATTCCACGGAATTGAGCCATGCGAAATACCGCGCCAGGGCCAACACCAATGCGATCTTGATAAATTCGGACGGTTGCACGTGAATAAAGCCCAAATTCAACCATCGCTGCGCCCCCATGCCGGTATGCCCCACAAAAGTCACCAACACAATCATGATCAACGCCACGGCATAAATCACATAGGCCGATTTAATCCAGGTCTTGATATTGGAAAACGCCGCGATGAAAAAGACCACAAATCCCATAATAATCTTCATCACCTGGGACAGGGCATACGGCCGCCAGGCCCCGTGGCCCGCCGAATACAGCACGATAATCGAAATTGCCAGCACCAGACACATCGGGATAAACAGGCCCCATGAAAAACGCGCCAATTTTTCCGAAAAACTCATCATCGATGCGTTTGCCACGCGGGTCTGTTTGG
This sequence comes from bacterium, assembly GCA_014802705.1. Lineage (GTDB taxonomy): Bacteria > Pseudomonadota > Alphaproteobacteria > Rs-D84 > Rs-D84 > Enterousia. Next base: position 2,777 of record JAAVBR010000042.1, read on the forward strand.
CCATGTTATTTGTCCCCCAATACTTGCCGCAATGCCGCTGCCGCGGTCGACGCCGCCGCCCCCGAACCGCCGGAATGTTCCGTAATCACACAGACGGCATACCGGGGATTCTTGGTCGGGGCATAGGCGATAAACAACCCGTGGTCGCGCATGTTCCATTTTAACTGTTCATTGGTTAAAACGCCACTTTCACGTTCGGCGCGCGAAATATTGCGCACCTGGGATGTGCCGGTTTTGCCCCCCATGCGGTTGCCCCCGACATTGATGGCGTGCCCGGCCGCCGTGCCGCCCGATTGGGTCACCATATCCATGCCCTGCATCACGGTGCGAATGTTTTTGGGTTGCAAATTTAATTTTTCAAAGGTGGGCGCCGGTCCCTGGATCAGGCGCGGCACCACCCGGCGATTGGACGCCACACGCGCCGTCATCACCGCCAATTGCAGACAATTGGTCAGAATAAATCCCTGGCCGATGCCGGAAATAATGGTGTCCCCGTGGACCCAGCGATGGCCGACCTGTTTTTCTTTCCATCGGCGATCGGGAATGACGCCCGGCATTTCGCGCGACAAAACATCATCCATATATTTTTCACCCAGACCCAATTTCACCGCCATGGCGCGGATGGCGTCAATCCCGATCCGCAGGGCCATTTGGTAAAAATAAATGTCGCACGAATGCTTTAACGCATCGGCCAAATCCATGGGCCCGTGCCCGGCCCGTTTCCAACAGTGGTATTGCCGATCGCCATAGACCCAGTGGCCCGGGCATGAAATCTTTTCCGTGGCGGTGGTGGCGCCGGCCTCTAACGCGGCCAGGGCCACGACAATCTTGAACGTTGACCCGGGGGGATATAATCCCTCGATCGCCTTGTTCATAAAGGGTTTACCCATATCCCGCCGCAGGGCCGCGATATATTCGTCCCCATCGTCGTCGCCAAAGGCACTGGGGTCAAAACTGGGGGCGGACGCCATGGCCAAGATGTCGCCGTTTGTGATATCCAACACCACCCCGCACCCCGACCGATGCAGCATCAAGGCGTCATAGAGCGCCTTTTGCACGTCCATGCGAATGGTGGTGTGAACGTCGCCGCCCGGTGTCGGGGCAATGTTTTGGGATTTGTCTTCGCCCGTGACGCGCCCCAGCGCATTGGTGATCATCACCGTCTGGCCCGGGATACCCGACAGGGTATCGTTAAACCGCCGTTCCAGGCCCGTGATGCCGGTCGTATAAAACGGGGCGCCCGCCATGGGTTTTGTCGCGGCGCCGACATATCCAAAAATCTGGGCACCGGCCGGCCCCAATTCATAGTGCCGGGCAAAGCCGTTGCGAATATGCACGCCCGGCAGATTTTTCGCCTGTAACACCGCCAGGGTTTTCCAATCCAATTTATCACTGACCAGCACAGGGGAAAAGCGCGGCTGCTTTTTAATCGTGGCGCGAATGCGTTTCACCGTCTTGGGCCGCAGGCGCAAATCCGCCGTCAATGTCGCGATCAGGGCATCGATGTCCGGGATTTCTTCGGGAATAATATAAATGCGATACACGTCCGCGTCGCGGGTAATCACCTGGTCCCCGGCGCCCAGGATTTTTCCCCGCCGCGGTAAATCCATTTGAATGCGCAGGGAATTGTTTTCGCTTTTTTTCTTGTAATCTTGGTAATTAAACACCTGCATTTGCAGCATGCGCATCACCAACATGGACGTCAAAACCGCCCCCCCGGTTAAAAACAGGGCGGATCGCCGGTCAAAGGTTCGGGCCACTTCTTTGTCAATCATGGCGAATCCTTTGGATCAATGTGGTGATCGGCACATACAACGCCGTCGCCCACACGCCCAACCAGACCGTCCGGGCCAGATTGGTCATATTGAAATCGCGGCATAACAAAATCATCAGCAATCCCCCCAGCACCAATCCAAATGCCCGCACCGCGCCCCCGGCCCACTGGGATAAATCAATGACATTCTGAAATCCGTATGCGGCGTACAGGGTGCAATACATGGCCGTCCAATACAGGACGGTCGCGCATTTATAATCGATTAAAAAGCACATCACCATCCCAAACGGCATAAACCATGGCACGGGCCGGACAAAGGTATAGAAAAAAATCGGAATCAAGGCCAAAATGCCGCCCGGATTCCAAAATGTCGCCGACAGGCGCCACAGAATTATTGTCGCCAGAAAAGGGACCGCCCCCCGTAAAATCCGGATACATGCCTTTTTCATTTATACGTGTCCCCGGCGTCGAAATGCAAAATCATGACCGACGCATCACGTGTGGCGTCCGGGACAGAAACATTCCCACGACCATCGGCGATTTTGCCCACGGGCAAATCCGCCGGCAAAACGCCGCCGATGGAACCGGTGACCACCTGAACGCCGGCGGTCGGGATAAATTCCGGTTGGCTTAAAAATTCCAGGCGCGGTGATGCGGATCCATCCCCGCTTAGGAAACCATAAACCTCGGTCCCGGTGACGCGGACGGGAATTTTGCTGTCGGTGTCGGTCAGGGCGCGCACCCGCGCAAAGGCGTCGCCCGCGTCCAGCACCGTGCCGATTAAGAATCCGTCAAACGACGCCACCGCCATACCCGGCCGGACGCCATGATTTTTCCCCCGATCGATTAAAAACGTATGATGGCCAAAGGCGCTGTTGTTCTGGGTCAACCGGGCGACAATGGTCTTGGTCGGCATGACGGCCGCCTGATTCAATTCCCGCATCAACCGGGTATTTTCATCCAACGCCACATCACACAGCGTCTGGCGCCGCATGGCCGCATCCAGGGCGGCGCGTAATTCTTCGTTTTCGGCGCGCAGGGTTGATATATCGCGGATACGCACGGCCGTGCGTCCCACCACGCGCAGGGGCCACGTCAACACGTCACCCACCACGTGGGCCACCGGCACCACCACATGGGACAGCGCATTCATCAGGTGATAATCGGGTTTCGCAATCATGACATAAATAAACACCACGGGCAGCACCGCCGCCGCCGCCGCCGATTTGACCAATGTCGATACCCGGGAAGATAGTTTATTCTGACTCATCGGGGATCAGTCTAGCCTTTTCGGGGACAACATTCAAGGAAACATTCAATAAAAACTTGATTTTTTTAATTTGTATGTCACAATAGGCCGGTGCATGGTCCAAAGTGGCAAGGCATTGCCATCCGGACAACGATAAAAAAAGGATCAAAAATGCCAAAACTGAAAACAAAATCGTACCTGAAAAAGCGTGCGTCCATGACTGCGACCGGGAAAATCCGTGTTGCCAGAAATGCCCACAAAAAACTGCTGCGCAAGAAGTCCAAGCGTGCCAATAACGCCGGGTCCAAGCCGCAGTATCTGAACGAAAACATGGTGCCCCAGGCAAAAATCCTGGCCCCATATGGTTTGAAATAAGTAAGGGGGTATAATTATGGCAAGAGTGAAACGCGGAACAACCGTTAAACAGAAACACAGCAAGATTTTGGCCCGTGCCAAAGGGTATCTGGGTCGTCATCATTCCACGTATCGCGCGGCGCGCGAAAAGACCGAAAAAGCGGGGCAGTATGCCTATCGCGATCGTCGTGTGAAAAAACGCGATTTCCGGTCCCTGTGGATTGTGCGTATCAACGCCGCCGTGCGTGCGCATGGCCTGACGTACAGCCAGTTCATGAACGGCTTGAAAAAGGCCGGGATTGTCCTGGACCGCAAAGTCTTGGCCGAAATGGCCTATGCTGGGGACGCCAATTTCGACAAATTGGTCGACAGCGCGAAACGATTTACCAACGCCACGTCTAAATAAGCCTTGGCGGCAGGTTTTGTTTTGTTATAATA
>JAAVBR010000043.1 GCA_014802705.1 bacterium
CAGAATTGAATCTGGGGATCTTGTTCAATCATTTCAATCGTGCGGTTGATGGTGCCGGCGATGTTGTTCAATTCTTCTTCGATCAACGAAATTGTGGCTTCGTCATTTGATCCGAACGTGTTGCGATCGCGCACCTGGGCCAGGTATTCCTGGACCCCGATTTCGCCGGGTTCCAGTTTAATGGTACCGCCCTTGCCATCACTGATGATGGTGCCGGTGGCCTCGCCAATCTTGATGCTGCCGAACGAAATCATCCCCGTCACGCGATAGGTGGTGCCGACCTTTTGCGAACGCAGACTGCCCGTGCCGATCGTACTGTCGGCCGCAAAGCGGTTACAGTTGGATTTAGCGCCACAGATTTCAGACATCCGCGTATCGACCAGATTCTGACACTGGGTCAATGCCGCGTTATCGATATTCAGGTACAGCCCCATCAGCATCGAATCCAAATCATCCATCGAGAATTTCGGATTACCCTGTTTACATACGACCAAGGAATCAATCGGGCAAATATTGTGGATATAATCGTAATCCATCCCGATACAATTGCTAAAGTCCGCCCCGCAACGCGTATCGGCGGTAAAGCAATCTTTGACCTCTTGGGTACAGGCATCGACGCGCAGCGCGGCCAATTTATCCTGAACAAAGTCCCAGATTTGGGGTTCCATGCGTTCGCACCGGTCGATTTCCAATTTACAGAACGACCGCACCATATCGGGCCGCGATAAACAGGCGTCCATCGTGTCTTTGCCAGGGCCCGCGATATTGTCTTTACACGCCACCTGGATACAGTCGGAAATATCGGTCAGACACGATTGCCGCATGCGCGATTCCGCAATCTGTTCGGCATTTTTCAAGGTGGGCGCCGCATCACGCAAAAACGCCGGCCACACTTCGTCACGCACCGACATACACGAATCCAAAACGCGTTCGCAAATATTGCGTTTGGCATTCAGGATTTCCATCGTGGATGCGGTAATGCTGTACTTGGTGACGGTCTGGACCTTGGTGTTGGCGGTGCTGCGCGCGCGATTATTCTGCATATTTTCCGACGCGACGATCGACACACAGTTTTCCCAATCGGGGCCACAGGCCTCGTCCTTTTGCATACATTCTTTGAAATGGACCGTGCATTCCCCCAAATTGTATTGATTGGAACTTTCCAAACTCTGGGCCAGGGCCGTCCGCACGGCGGCGTTGGCCGCGGTCAATTCGTCATTGGCCTCGTTTTCCAGGGCGATCACATCGTTTTCAAAGCCCTTGCAATCGGCGGTGATTTGTTTGGAATACACCTGGCGCAACAATTGAACATCGCGGTCACATTCGGCCGGCACATATTCCATACAGACCGATTCCGCCCAGCGGAATAATTCCACCCCGGTTTTATCCGCCAACAGATCCAGTGAATCCATATCGTCGTCGTCATAGCCCGCGGCGCTGGATTCAAAAATAGCCATCAGGTCGGCCCGGCGGGCGGCCTTTTTTTCATCATCGGTTTCACCAAAGATAACATTGCCGTTTTTGTCGTATCGGCGCGATCCGTTGAAAATAATATCTGCGGCGCCCCCGGCGTTGACGCGTTCAACCTCTTCCAATTTAATCCGTTCTGCCTCGGCCTTGGTCTTTTTGGCGGCGGCCATGCGTTCTTCGAACCGGTTGGCCTGGTCACTGCAGGCGCACGAGCCCCCGTTAAAATTTTCCAGCACACAGAATTGATCCATGCACCCGTAATAGGCATCATAACAATCCTGGTCATACAGACCCGCCGGGACCGCCACGCGTTCGCGAATGGTCGTGCCCGACGAAATGGCAGATTGTTTGGCATTGCGGCGCGTGGCGGTCGCCGCATACGTCACACACGGTGCCAGCCCCAGCACCACCATCGCCAATCCCACGAAAAATCTTTTCTGATGCGTCATGTTATTCTCTCTGCCCCAATGCCCGGGGGGCGCCCGGGCATTTATTGGTTACATACCAACGTCTTCACACGATTCGATTTCTTGGCAATATGTCTTTTTGCCCCCGGCCGCGGCACCACCAATCGCCCCCAGGGTATTGCCGACCGCCGCCCCAATCAGGGTCCCCCAACCCGGCGATGCCGATGTCCCCAGGGATGCCCCCGCGGTCAAACCACCCATACCGGCCTGCAGGGCGGCCTGGGCCTTGCTCATACCGCCGGTTTCACACACCTGTTGCATGCGGCAAATGTGACAGTTACGCGTTTGCGGTTCAAAATGCACGCTGCGGATATAACTGTAACTCTTTTCATCCTTGGGCTTGCTTTCAACCTGATATGTTTTGTAACAGTTCTTTTCGGCCTTGGCCAGATCCTGGGCACGGGACAATTCCGCCAATTTGGTATCCAAATCACGCATGGCCCGATTTTCCGCATTGATCTTGGCAATCATTTCGGCCGTGGTAAAGACATTCTGTTGCAGGGTGTTTTTTCCCTTGGGCTGTTGCGTGGTGGCGCACGCCGCAATGGTGATGTCGCCCTTTAATGCCATTAACTTTTCATCAACCCGTTTATCAACACTGGCGCGCAGACGTTGACGCAGGTCGATCACGTCTTCTTCCGTTTCGGGATAGGTCCGCAGACTTGCCAAAATATCGTCGGTTTCAACACAACTCATATCCGTGCCACAGACACGCCCCAATTGTTCGCTGAATTGATTCAGACATCCGACCAGCATCTGGTAATCCATCTGCAACAGGGCCGACGACACGATGATGTCGAATTGCGTTTCGTTCTTGCACGACGGGAACATGGATTGCGGGCACAGTTTCACGATGTCGGCCGTCGCCTTGCCCAGACATTCGGGCGCATCGTAATTCTTGCCGCACTTGCTTTGCAAACACGCGTCCACATCGTTTTCACAGAATTTCGTCCGCAAATACGCCAATTTATCATTGACGGCACTTTCGATTCCCGGCACCAATTTGTTGCATTCGTTGATCACCGGACAAATGCCGGCCGCCACCTTGACATTGGTCAAACACGCGGAATTGGTGGTCGGGGTGCACCCCTCTTCCAAGCAGTCCTGAATCCGCGCCAAACAGGTCAGACGCTGATTCTTGTCGGCGTATTTGGCGGCCTCGGCCAAAATGTCGCGGGATTCTTCGGCCCAGTCTTGCAGAACGTAACTGCGCACGGCGGTGCATTGATCCAACACGTCTTCACAGGCCTTGGCCCGGCGTGCCAACAATTTTTCGTCCAGGCAATTTTCAAAGTGCGCCCCACAGCCCCCATGTTCGGCAATGCACGACCGATACGCCAACAGACATTCACCCTGGTTATACTTATCGGTGGTGTTCAGGTTGGCCAAGCGCGCCTGGCGCACGGCGGATTCGGCGTTACGCTTGTTGCTTTCGGCGTCCGCTTTCAAATCGGATAAATACGTGCTGTAATCCTTGCAATTTTGGACAATTTGGCGCGCATAAAGTCTTTCTTCCATATCGGCGTCTTTGCCGCATGCCTCTAACCGGTCGGCGCAAAATTCCGACGCAATGGCGTACAGATTGCCGCCGATATCATCGTCCGCATCCAGCGTGTCTTCGTCGCCCCCCTTTAACCACGCAGTCAAATCCAGATCCGTCGCCTTGGACACACGTTGGGCGGATTCACTGTCCCCAAAGATCAGGCGCCGTTCGCGCGTGGTCATCTTGGCACGATCCACACCTTCGACAAATAATTTGTCGGCCTCTTCCTGGATCTTTTGAATTTCCTGAATCAGGCTTTTGGATTGATTGATATTATCACTGCACGCGCAACGAAAGCCTTCGGATTCATCCAGCAGACAGAATTCATCCATACAATCGCGATAGGCATCGCGACAACTGGCCGATGCGACCGCCGGCGCGCCGGTTACCTGTTCCGCCGTGATGACATCGGTCACCACCACCTGGGCCGCGCCTGAACGCGACGCCGGCGCCGTATTGCGATACACCCCGACACGCGGCGCGGCATCCCCACGTGACACAGCCCCCGCCAGGCCCGGCATTAAACAAAAAATCGCGACAAATATTTTTAAACGCATGAAATCCCACCTACGCTATAATTACATCTGATTTTACCAAATTCGCCCCCCACGTGCAAGGCCAATTAAAAAATTCTTGCTTTTTTTTGCGCGGCACCCTAAAATCAGGTCAATATTTCACGCACAGAAAAATCCATTGGGGGATCATATATGGCAAAAGATGATGTTATTGTTTTTAACGGCACGATCGAAGACAAATTGCCCAACACCATGTTTCGGGTCAAATTGGAAAACGGTCATGAAATTCTGGCAACGGTCTGTGGCAAAATGCGCCGCAACCGCATTTGGGTCAACGTCGGGGAAAAGGTTCGCGTTGAAATGACGCCGTACGACCTGAACAAGGGACGGATTACATTCGTGGAACGCAATCGCCCGACCGCGGATGCCACCCCGGCCCAAAATTAAATATCAAACCGAAAATTCAAATAATAACCCTTGCCCCACGGCAGGGGTTTTTGATATGATAGACTCTATTAAAGGAATGAGAAAATTTTTACCGTTTCTTTTCGGGTGCCTGATGGGGATCAGCGTGGCTGATGCCGCGTCTGTGCGTGGGGCGGGCGTCACCGTTGCCGCCAACCGCGATGCGGCCCCCGCCCGCACGACCGCCGCCACATCGGCGCGGGGTGCCGCCACATCGGTCACAGAACGCACCACCACATCCCCGGCCCGTACCGCCCAATCCGTATCAACGGTTACGCCGCGGGGCGCCACAACCACCACCGGCACATCCGTCGCCGCCCGGTCGGCCACGGCACGGGCCGCCACGTCCCCGGCATCCACCGCCCGCGCATCCGCCACCATTGCCGCCAACGCGTCCGCCCGCGGACGCGCCGCCACGCCCAGTGTTCATACCGTGCGTTCGGCCCTGGGGGTCTTGTCGGCCACGGCATCCCGCGCCGCCACCACGTCCGCCGCATCCCGCGCGCGGGCCGCAACCGCCACCAACACGTTTGACGCCGGCTATAACGCCTGTCGCGATGCGTATTTTGCGTGCATGGATCAATTCTGCGCCCTGCAAAATGAATCTTATCGCCGGTGCGTCTGCTCGTCCCGTTTGACCGATATTCAAAACCAGGAACGCCTGTTGAGTCAAACCGCCGAACAGTTACAGGATTTCAAGGACCTGAACATCAGCGCGATTACCAAGTCCGCGGCCGAGGTCAAGGCCATGCTGACCGCGACCGAAGGGGAAGCCGTCGCCGCATCCGCCAAGGATGATTCTGCATCGGCCGGGGCCCTGGCGGGGATCAGTGACGTTTTGAACAAAACCAAAAAGCAATCTTTGTCCACCCAGGGCACCTTGGACATTGCGGGCGATATCAAGGCCCTGTGGAACAATTCGGATATCGCGGCCAGCGCCAGTTTGGCCACCCTAACGGGCGAGGCTTTGTATAACGCCGTCCATGCCCAGTGTGCGGAATTGGTGGCGGATGCCTGTCCGACGACGGCGACCTTTAACATGGTGGTGTCGGCATACGGGATGTATATTGAAAACGATTGCACCACGTTGGCCAACAATCTGAATAACAAGACATACACCGCATCCGGCACGGTACGCGACACCGAACGGGAAATGAACCTGGCCCGATTGGAAAACTACAACGCCCACAATTCGTCCAGCATCAATGAATGTATCGCCAACGTGCGTGCCGACATCACGGGCAATATGGCCTGTGGGGAAAATTATGTGCACTGTTTGGACGTGTCGGGATTATACCTCAATCGGGATACGGGCGAACCGATTTATACCACCGATTTTTATATGTTGGGGTCCCAGTTGTCGTTGTCCGGCGACGTCTTGACCAACGAAACCAATACGCTGGTCGTGGCGGAATTAAATCGCAAGAAATCTTTTGCCCAGAAAAGTTTGGATACCTGTCGCGATCTAGAGGCTGATGTTTGGGACGAATTCCTGCGCCAGGCCATCGCCGAAATTTACCAAGGCCAACAGGAACGCATCCGCCAGGTCAAAGATGAATGTATGGATGTCGTGAACAAATGTTACGATGAACAGAATAAGCAATTAAAAGACTTCTCGAACATCAAAGAATCTTTGCTGTTGGGGTCGCGTTTGGAATTATCCGAACAAATGTGCCAGGAAAAATTGGACGCGTGCAGTAACCTGTACGGCGGCGGTCCGGGCGGGCTGGATCTGTTGGTCGCCACCATGGGCGGCATTACCGAACAAAAAATTGCCCAGGAATGCCAATCCCTGTTGCGTGATTTTGCAACCGACATGTGCAAAACCCCGGCCAACGATACCAATCATGCCTATCCGTATAATTGCCGAACCTATAAACCGGGCAATGGCACCTATGCGCGGGTGGGGGCCTGTAACAGCACCGTGGACAGCACCACGGATCAGCAATCATCGTCCGTCGCGGCGTCACCCGCCATGTTCCTGGCCGCGGCCGTCGGCGCCGCCGCCGTGCAGATTGATAGTCCCTATGTCTGCCCCACCTCTGTAACCAAGATTTATACGTCATGTGTCCAGGGCTATTATTTGGGCTGCCCCGCCGGCGGTATCGCTGGGATCTGCAGCGAAACAGATACGACCACAACCACCACGGACGAGGCTGGTAACTCTACGACACAACTTCTTGACGAAACCTATCGCACCCAATGTTATAAGTGCGAGAGCAATATGAATTGCCCGGGTGGCTCGGCCCCCCCACAGTGGAACGGCGCCATAACAACCAAATGCCCGGACACGAACAATGAATACGTGGGCAGTCTGTATCATAAACTGGTGCGCTATGCCCTGCAGGTTTGCATCCGCCCGTCCGCCGCTGAAACAGGCATGTCCGTTCCGCCGGATGTGATTTTGCAAGACGTGAATGTGGTGATGGACAGCATTCGCGCCGATATGGCCAAACAGTTGGCCAGTGAATGTGATCGCCGCGGCGGTGTGTGGGTTTCGCAACCCTATCAAACCGGCGGCACGCCCCAATTAAAATTGTTCTATGACAAGACCGGGGCCAGCACCGAATGGGGATACTGTGCCGAAAAAGAAGACACCGAATAAAGAATA
>JAAVBR010000044.1 GCA_014802705.1 bacterium
ACTTTCCCGGGCCCCGCAGAAACGGTTCGTTTCTGTGGGTGGGGTCCCCGGGACCCAGGTCATGAATGCCCGGCGCAGCCGGATGCGTCATAATTCCCCTCCAGGGACCACCCACGCGAACCCTGTTCGCGCGGGGCCCGGTGGAGGGGGCGGACCACCGCCAGGTGGTGGGGAGGGTTCCCCAGAACATACTTACATAACCCTCCCCGGCTGCTACGCACCCACCCCTCCACAGGAGGGGAATTGTTACATAAAAAAAATCCCCGGCATCACCGGGGGATTTTTTATTTCGCACGTTCCACGTATTCCAACGTTTCGGTGTTCACCACGATCTTTTCGCCTTGTTCGATAAAGACCGGCACCTGAACACGGACACCGTTGTCCAGAATCGCGGGTTTGCCGCCGCTGGACGTTGCGGTTTGCCCTTTCAGGGCGGGTTCGGTTTCTTCGACCACGGCCGTCACGGTTTTCGGCAATGTGATCGACACCGGCATCCCTTCGACCAGGTTCGCCTTGACCCCCATTTCCGGCACCAAGAACTTCATTTGATCCCCCAGCGAGTCCACCGGCATCGTGAACTGTTCATAATCCGACAGGTTCATAAAGAACGCATCCGTCCCGTCCGAATACAGATACTGACATTCGACGTCTTCGACCATCAGTTTTTCAACCTTGTCTTCGGCGCGCCAACGATCGCCCCCCTTGTTCCCCGTATCAATATCACGCAGGTCCGCCTGAACAAAGGCGCCGCCTTTGCCGGGTTTGACCTTGGTAATCGATGTCACGGAATAACGGCGCCCATTGTGGGAAATCACCCAACCGACGCGCATATCATTTGCAATGTATGATGCCATCTTTGATTCCTTTGGTTTATCTTATTCTTTGTGCGCCGCGTTATAGCGTTCAATACTGTCCATAATGATTTTGTCCGCCGTTTCGCGATCGGCCCAGCCACGAATCTTGGACCAGGCATTCGGTTCCAAATCTTTGTAGTGCGCAAAGAAATATTCGATTTTGGACCGCAAAATTTGCGGTAATTCTTCGGTGTACGACACGTTTTCATAATACGGATCAATCCGGTCACGCGGCACACAGATGATTTTTTCGTCGCCGCCGGCCTGATCTTCCATCAACAGGGCGCCGATCGGGTGCACATCAATAATCACACCGGGCCGCAGCGGCGCATTACAAACCACCACGCAATCCAACGGATCCCCGTCATCACCCAATGTCCCCGGGAAATACCCATAGTTCGCAGGATACGCCATCGGCGTATGTAAAATACGATCCACGCGCAACAGGCCGGTTTCCTTGTCAATTTCGTATTTGACGAAGCCGTTTTCGGGCACCTCTATAATCGCGTTCATTTTTTTCGGCGGCAATTTGCCAGGTTTGATATTTTCAAGTGTCATTTTATTTTTTCCTTAAACCTAATTTGCGGAACGCATGGTAACACGCGTTTTTCCGATTTGCAATCTTTTTAGGGAACTTTTTCCCCGGTCCCCGCGTTCAGGCGATGCGTCCCCACCGTGATGACGCCGCCCGATAATGTCGGGGCGGCCTGTTTTTTGACGGGCGCGCGCCAATAAACGGCGCCGTCCGATGCCCGGATGGCATAAACCTGATTATCGGTCGCCACCACATAGACAACGCCCCCCGCCACAATCATGGGCATGGCGGTCGCAATCGGCACACACCACGTGCGCGCCCCACTGTCCGCCCGCAGGCGGCAAATCGCATCCCCCAGGCCCCCGACATAAACGGCCCCGCCGTCCACAATAATCGGCGACACAATATCCAACAACGCGGCCCCGCCGGTCATATTGCTGGCGCGATAAACGTCCGCCACCCAGGTCACCTGGCGCGTGGATTGATTAATCTTGACCACTTCGCCCGTGGTCAGGCCCACATATAAATGCCCGCCCGCACAGACGGGTTTTTGTTCGCTTTTGACCGAATTGCTGGTGGGAAAACCACTGAATATCTTTTTATCCCCGTGCCAGATAACGTTGGACGCATCCTGGGTATAGGGACAATCCCCATCCCCGCGCGCGGGGGCGTCCATGGGGGCATTGGGCACCGCCGTATCCAACATATTTAACGTCGACGCGTCAAAGATCGGCGTCCGCGTCCCCGGCAAAATCGGATCATGGGACGAACATCCCCCCAAAACCAAGGCCGACAAAGCCCCCCAAACAAACCAAGTGTGTTTCATAAAATCCCCCCGTTTTATCTTAGCGCAATGCCGTGGCCGATGCCGAAATCACCGCCGGTGCGTCTTTGTCCGCGATAATCAGATCCAGGATTTTCACCCCGGCATCCCGATCACCCGCCGCCAAATATTTTTGGGCCAACATCAACCGCCCGGTGTAATAAAACGGGGATTTTTTCGTATTGATGGGTTCCAAGAATTTCTGCAAATCGGCCGCCGTCATATCGTCACCGCGGCGCGCCGCCAAATGAATCCGGGCCAGATCGCGAAAATCACGTGTCGCGCCATGCGCCATTAAATCATCCAATTTGGCCGCATCCCCATCAATGGCATAGGATTGGAACATCGCCAAATCGGACATGCCGCCACGGCCCCGCGCGGCCATCGCACGCAACGCCGCCGCATCCATATTTTGAACGGCCGTTTCATAATTCTGGGCCCGGGCCAGGCGGTTCTGATGCACCTGGTGCACGGTGATCTGAACCCCCACCGCCACAATCAAGACCGCCAACGCCCCGCCGATCAACACGCGCGCATACTTTTTCAAAAACCGTTGGGTCTTTTCATTATTGACCTCTTCCCATACCTCGCGATACAGGGCGTCTTCGGCGTATTCTTCGCGGGTTTTACGGGGCATGCGTGTATTTTTGTTTCGTTCCAGAATCGTGGCCATTAAAAATTCTCCTGTCTTGATAATTTGTATTTTATTGCTATACTATAAAAGTTATGAAAAAGCAAATCAAGAACGCTTTGACCCCGGTTCAAAATACCAGTCTGGTCGCCGCCCGCGGCGTCAGTGATGACGCATCCCTGGCCCAATATATCCAGACGGTTCAAAAATTCCCCGTCTTGTCCGCCAGCGAGGAGTATGAATACGCCGCCCAGTGGACCCAAAACCATGACGAAAACGCCGCCGAAAAATTGATCGCCAGCCATCTGCGCCTGGTGGTGTCGGTGGCATACGATTTCCGCAATTACGGCATTCCGGTGGCCGATTTGATCGCCAGTGGCAACATGGGATTGATGCAGGCCCTGCAAAAATTCGATCCGGACAAAGGCTTTCGTTTTTCCACATACGCCATGTTTTGGATCAAGGCAGAAATGTACGAAACCATTTTGAACAATTGGTCCATCGTCAAAATCGGCACATCCGCCAATCAAAAGCGGGTGTTCTTTGGCCTGGCGCGGGCCAAGCGGGCGTTGGGAATTATCGATAATAATCTAAGCGACGAACAAACCAAAAAAATCGCCGATTTCTTGCAGGTATCCGAATCCGACGTCACGCGCATGGCGACGCGCGTGGGGGCCCGCGACGTATCCCTGAACGCGCCGGTGGGCACCGATACGGACGCGCCCGATATGCTGGCCAACCTGACCGATGAACACCAGGCGGCAATTCATGACCTGTTGGAAGAACGGGAATTTCGTCTAACCGCGCATGACGTGGTCCGGCGCCATCTGGATGCGTTGCCGGAACGTGACCGCGCGATTTTCCAGGCACGCCGTCTGGATCGTCCCGCCAAAACGCTGGAAGTTTTGGCCAAACAATACAACATATCCCGTGAACGGGTCCGCCAAATCGAAGAACGGGCCTTTGAAAAACTAAGCGCCGCCATCCGGGCGGAAGTCCAAGGAATATAATCTGATGAAACCGATTTTTCCCCTGGTGGCGGTGGCCACGGCATTGATGGGTGGGGCGCGCGACGCCCACGCGTGGGACGAAACGTTTGGCCGCATGTCCCTGCGCGTGACGGGATACGGCACGGCCGGCATTTTTGAACCCGATTTCCAAGACCCTGATTTTTTGGTCGTTTGGCGCGCGCGCGCCCAGGCCACCTGGGCCGCCGGGGACCGGCATAATGTCGGCGTCGCCTATGCCATCGACGCGATCGCGGTCGATGACGGCCGCCCCATGCGCGAAGTATTTGGTTTCTATGACTATGCGCCATGGGGCCGGTTGGAATTCGGCGTCACCGATTCCATCGCGCGGAAATTGGGGGTGGGCCTGCCCGATGTGGGGGGATTGCGCGTCAATGATCAGCCCCTGTTTTACGATTTTGTGCACCCCCACGGCCCCGTCATCGGGGACAGTGTCCTGACCACGGGGCGCCGCGCCCTGCGCCTGAACGCGGTGACAACGCCGCGCGCGGGGACGCAATACGGCCTGTCCGTGGCGGGGGGAACCGACGATTACAACGTGGCCCTGGACGGGGCGATCAAGATCCGGCGCCCGGCCGGCAAATTAAAGACCGCGTGGACCGCGGCCGCGTCCCTTATGGATGGCCCCGACGGATACCGCGCCGATGCATATGGCCCGCGCATCACGGCCGATTGGCGTGCCCAGGCCGCGTTGGGGATGAACCTGCAATACAACAGTTGGATGTTGGGCTTGACCGCCCGGGCGATTTATGACCGCAACCCTGTGGGCGCCATCGGCGACGGCCTGGCGATGGGCGCAGGGGTCAGTTATGATTTCTTGAAATACAGTCTGTCGGCGACCTATATCCTGTCAGATGTGGGATTGTGGCACGATGGGGAAACATACGTCGATCACACCGGATTGGTGTCATTTCGGTATAAATACAGCCCCAACGTCGACGGGTGGCTGTCCGTCGGGGTGACAACATCCGACGCCTTTTTGTCGGCGGGCATGCGGTTAACGTTTTAACGGGGCCGACATCTTTCCTGACGCGTGGACGGACGTGATTTGATAGCATATCCCCCATGACACGACAATGCGCATTTAAATACACCGGGGACATGGTGCTGGGGATGCATGACGCCCTGGTTGAGATCACAGGTATTTTGGCGGGCCTGGCCTTTGCCATTGCGTCCACACGCGTGATTTTAATGACCGGCACCATCGCCGCCGTATCGGCCAGTCTGTCCATGACGGCCGCCAATTACATGGCCCGGCGCACCGACAATAACCCCGATGCCTTGGTCTGTGCGGGATATACCGGATTGATGTATATGATCACCAGTTTTGCGATTATCGCCCCGTTTGGATTGATTCATCATCGGGGGGCGGCCGTGGGCGCCATGATCGGCGTGGCGGTGGCGATTATTTTGATCTTTAATGCCGTGACCCGGCGCGGGGCGACGCGTCCCTTTTGGGCGCGGGCGGGGGAAATGTTGGGGGTGTGCTTTGGCGTGGCGATGACGTCTTTTTTAATCGGACAGATGGCCAAATATTTTCTGGGAATATCGATCTAGGTTACCGGCAATAATCGGCAAACACCGGAAATCCCGGCGGCAAACGCCGACACGCCTGGTTCACCATATCGCGGTACGCCACAAAGCGCCCCGGCGTCGCCGTGGCCGCGTACGACCCCATGGCGGCATACAGATACATCAGGACATGGGGAACCTCATCCGCGGTGCGATCCAACCACCGGGCAAAAGACGCCCGATCCCCTGTGCGCATGAAATAGACCAGACGTTTGACCCAATCCAAATCATGCCGATTTAATTCGGGCCGATCCCGATCCAACCCACCCAGATCGATAATCCGCCCCCCTTTGATATTATCCAGCGTTAAATCCGTATACCACAGGCCATGCACCAAATGGGCACAGTATAATTTTTCCCGGGCGACATGAAAACTGTTCACCGTCGTGGTGGCCATAAAATCGGACAAGACCCACGAATAACTGCGGCCGCGGATATCAAATGTGGCGCCGATATGGGTCCGGCGCACCAAATGATGCATGCGATTGCCCAGATCCATTACCTCTAAATCAGATCCCGCCCCCCGGGTCATCCGATTGATTTTTAACGCATAGGCCGCCCGCCCGATGACAAGTTTATAAACGCTGGCGATGCTGCCACTGCCGACATAGGTCAATGTGGCCTTGCGCCCAAAGATCGGGGGCACGTTCAGGGAAATTTGACCGATATCCTGCCACGTCATAACATTGGCCTTGACCGCGGCATGAAAATCCCGGGCCACCCCGGTCATCACATCCACAAATTCGCGCGTGTGGCGGGTCAAATCCGTATACCCCACCATATCACGCAACGCCGGCGGCAATGCCCCGCGATGGCCATGATCCAAATACGTGAACTTTTTCACCGGCACATCCCCGCATACGCCCAGCGCATGGCCGGCGCCGGTGCATAATTTTCCCGCCACGCATGGGCACAGGTTTGGCGCACATTTTGCACATAATCGGTCAACGCCCGTTCATGCCGCTTTAAATGCCCCAGCCCGTGACAGATAACCCCGCAAACCCGGTCAAATGTATCCGCCCCGGTTTCCAGGGCCAATTCATGGGTCTGGCCCCGCTTGAAATGAAACCAATATTCAAACGGCGCGATCAGGGCCGTGCCCGCCACAATCCCCGCCGCGCCAAAGGGGGAAATGGTCGCGGCCGCGACCGACACCACCGCGGCCAGCCCCACCGACACCACCGCGGTCTTGCCCAGGCGCACCCACAGCCGTTTATCAAAAATCCGTTTACCAAACAGCATCAATAATCCCTTTAACGCCCCTTGGACAGATCACGGGCCGGTACGGGCCGCCATTGATCACGGGCGACCAAGGCATCAAACAAACGCCGCGCCCGGTCCGCATCCGGGGTTTCCCAGACCGAACATCTGTAAATGCCGGGGGCGACCAAAGCCTCTTGAAAAATGGAAAAGCCTCCACTTTCCCGATACAGGGTCACATCGCGTGTTTTTCCGATGTATTCATCCAATTTGATTGACATACAAAAACTCCTTTGTGTCCCTTATCATGGCACCGCAACTTTTGTTTGTCAAGGATAACACAGGAACTATTTCGCATACGGGGCCATGATGGCACCACGCCCCCGCCTATCGCCCATGCGATGTCGGGGTGACCCGCGGCCCCACCTTTGACGCCGGCATCCCGCGATAGATGCGGTTCACGATTTCTTCAAACCGGGCAAGTTTCATCGAAAACGGATCTGTATGCCCGGGGCCAAAGATGGGACTCTTGCCGAATTTCATGGCGAAAAACATATAACGCACCACGGCCGGGTGTTCTTGGGCGGCGGACGCCATCATTTTCTCAAACGCGGTCGCATTGTCTGTCCGAATGGCATGGGCCAATTTTTTCACCATGTCTTGTTCCCCGCGGCTCAGGGCGCGGATGTCATCACAACCGGTCCGCTGGAACAGGGACGCCTGGTCAATCAATTTGCCGTCTATAAAATTCTGGGCATGCGCGTCCGCGATATCAATCCCTTTGGTCAGATACGCGTAATACAGTTTTTCCATCGCCCGTTCAAAACTGCCCGCCCGGTCACGCCCCACATAGTCCGACAGCACCCACGAATACCTGCGATTGCCATATTTGAACACGGCGCCCATATGCATTTTGTTCACCAACCCCCGCACCCGGGATTGCAGGGGCATCACCCCCAATTCACCCGCCGACGCGTTGCGATTGATCTTCAGTGCCCAGACCTGGTCGCCCCATTGTATTTTATACACACTGCCGACACTGCCACTGTTGATATACGACAATTTGACCGGCTGCCCCAGGATATCCGGCGCCCGGGGTAAAATATTATCCGCTGGACGCCCCCCGGCGACCCATTGTTCGATAAAATCCATGGCAATCTGGGTAACGGCATCCCGAAACGCATCGGTTGCCGCCGCCACGTCCCCGTCGCCCACCGCGTCACGCACAGCCGGCGGCATTTCCCCCATACTTTGATGAACCGAACGCTTAAATTTTTTCATACGGGGATTGTATCACAGATCGCGCCCCAACCCAAACAAAAACCGCCCATCGGGGCGGCGGTGGGATACGATCACAAAGAAACCTTGTATATCTGCCCATTGATGGCATAGGCAACAGGCACCCCGGCTTTACGGGCCCGTTCTTGCGCTTTACGGGCCCCACGATTGGCCAGGCGCAACAATTTTGCCGATAATTCGTAATTAGATTTTGTCATTTTTGTACCTTTTGAATTTATTATAGACCGCTTCATCCGCGATTTCAACAAATTCCCCTTTGCCCCGTGCAACTATTTTATAACTGGTCCCCCCGTTATAATACAATTCCCAATATGAAACCATCGGGATAACAGACCAGAAATTATTTAAACTGCGTCCATAACGCCGCCGAACATCACAGTCCGGCACATTATGTCCCCCCAAGGCCACACGTTGCTTGATACGTTCTAAATTTTGTTCCACAGATTCCAGAAAAACATAAATAAAAATTATTTCATATTTTGCCTTTCGCGCCCGTTCTATGACACGACGGTGCAAATTCCCCGAAATTGTCGATTCCCAAACGATGGGCACACGATCATTCAACAATGCCGTCAATTTATCCAGCAACAGACGCCCCGCTTTAATCCCCAGGGTATCTTTATGACTTTTGGCCAATTCATCTGCATTTAAAAACGTGATTTTGTCTTCACGAACCAACTCTTTGGCCAATGTTGTTTTCCCAGATCCATTTGGACCGGCAATGATATAGAATTTCTGTGACATGCCATAAATTATACCAAATATGACGCATTTTCCCAAACAAAAACCGCCCCAATGGGGCGGGGCGGTGGGATATTTTATCTTTGCCGGACAAAGGCCTTGGCTTTATGTTCCATGGTTATATTTTTAATAATGCGCTGTTGGTCTACCAAAACAGTATCCCCTACATTGGAAAACAGGGACATATCTTTTGCATCTGGGTTCTCCATCCCCAGGTTCACAACTTCGCCGTCTTTATTGATCAACAAAAAATTGCATCTGGGTGTACTACCATACGCGCCGCTTCCATAACCCCATTTGCCCAGGATCAAGGCCGTATCCACGCGTGCGGTAACTTTTTGGTTATCGGTCGCCCCCAAAAATTCGCCAGGATTTTCCGTTTGACGACAACCCGCCAACCCCAACAAAACCAACATAAACGAAAGATATTTGTTTTTCATATAAAATCCTTTTCTGTTATACGCAACAACGTAGCACGTCTTTATAAATTGTCAATATTATTTACGCGCCGGCCATGCGACCGTTGTTCCGATCGTTAAACCACCGGGAAATCGTATCACGCATCCCGTCAAATTCGGCCGCGCCCCGTTCCAAAGATTTCCGCCACGTGACCCCACGCTTGTAAAACAACCAATAATTAAACGGCGCCAACAGCGCAAAAGTTGACCAGAACGTCCGCAGATGTCCCCCCGCCACGGCATCCCCCACCGCGCTGGCGCACGCCCCCAGGATCGCCGACATCACCACGGTCTTGGATAAATTCACCCATAATTTTTTGTCCATCGTTTTATCCCTTTTTTTGTTACCATAGCGCGCCACGCCCAAAAATCAAGATTTTTCCCGCCCTTTTTGCGATTGTTCATAATAAGACCGCATCAAATTACATTGATTCGCGAACGACGGATAACCTGACAGCCTCTTAATCATATACTGAATAATATGGGGATCTGTCTGGATGATACTATCCATTTTTTTCAATAATTCGTCCCGACAGCGGGTCCGCATCAGAAAAAATAACTTTTTGACGATATCTATTTCACGACGATTCAAGGACATACCGTGTTGTGACAATGTCCCCAAATCAACAATCCGCCCATTAATTATATTGCTTGAGCGGTCAAAATCGCCATACCAAATGCCTTTGGTTAAATAAATATACATCAACCTATCTTGAATATCAGGCTGATTTTCACAGGGCACCATCCATGGGGACACATTCCAATCATACTTGGCGCGTTTAAACTTATAGGTAGCACCAATGTAAACCCGCCTAAACAGATGACGCGACCGATGTGTCATATATATCCATAGCATATCAGGATTCCAACTGTGCCACCACCAATAAGAATTGAATTTCAGGGCAAAATCACAATCACCGATAGAAAGTTTATAAACACTTCCCTCGGCCCCATGTCCCACAGGGGACAGGGATGTTTTTTGGTGAAACAAAGATGTAATTTTTAATTCGGGACTTGGGTCTTTCGGGGTCCATTTTTTTCGAAACTGACACCCAAGCCTGGATATCACCTTCACAAATTTGGCGGTTTCCGCCGCCCGATTATTGGTATCAATATATTTATCCAGTGTCGGCGGTAACGCCCCCCGATGGCCAAAATCATCCAACGTAAACTTTTTCATCGGTCATTAACGACCTTGATTGACCTTATGGTACCGACATGAATGGCGATATATTTGATGGTACCCCGCCCCACCCAGTTCTTTGGGGCAATTTTCATAATTGCATGCCACAACGTGTTCAGGATGATAGGCACATTCTTTTTGGGGGGCAGGAAACGACACCATATTTATAAATCTTTGAACATTACTGTAACGGGCCATGGCCACCGCATAGGATGTTTTGGTGGACGTGCTGCGCCATTCATACCCTAATTTAGCGGTCACCACCGCATCACAGTAATATGCCCCGTCATCTTCAATTAACTGAACATGTCCCCTATCTGTGGAATATTCTTCTAATACGTTCATATCTGTTTTCCGTTGTTATATTGCAAAACAAACTTTAATCCAAATTACAACATTGTCAACAAAAAAACAGAGAGCGACCCAATGGGGCGGTGTTATTCTACAATACTCAGATATAAACCATCGGCATCACGGGGGCCAATGGCATGCCAAACATCCTTGTTCCCACGACTAAAAAACAAATCCATGGGCGATGACAGACGCGTATAATACACAAACCCATCATCTGCAATCAAATCATCCAGGTTGATGGCGGCCCCGCCCATCGTCACAAAAGGACCGTTGGCGGCATGATCTTTGACCGCCGTCTTGTCCGCCCGGCGTTTTGGGGTCATCGGACATTTCATCAAAACATCATTGGCGGCCGATTCTGCATTTTGGCGCGCGATCTGGGCGGCGCATTCCTCGTCTGTTTTGGGCAAACCGTTACAGCGAAACGGCTCGTCCCCATGGTCTGCCATACAGTCGGCATACATGGTGCATGTCGTGACACCCCCCGGCAGATAGCCAATCTGAACACAATCGGACATATCCACCGCCATCGCCGTGACGGGCAACGCCACCCCCAACAGAATAATTGGTAATTTCATAAAATCTTTCCTCTACCCCCGCTATTATAACACACCACCCGCCCCGGCGCAAATATCTGGCGGCGGGGTGACATATCAAAACGGTCGCGCACGCCAGGCACCACGGCGATTATCCCGATGCGATGGCCGGATTTCATAAACCGAGATGCCGGCGCCCCGAATACGGCCCAAAATAATGGGCAACCGTTCCCGATCATAGGCCAGACTTACCCGTATCAATCCGCATGTCGATTTTAACCCCCGATGATAGCGATTATCCCACAACCACCGCCACAGAATGCGAAATACCCGGCGCAGGCCCCCATGACGCACCACCAGGATTAAATCCGCCTGGCGCAGGGCTTTTTCGGTCCAGGGCTGCCATGCCGTCCCCTCGGCCACCCATTGGCCATGGCGCCGCAATTCTGCCCCCAGGCGCCGGGCACAAACCGCAGGGGAATTTTCATTTCCCCCGGCACATCGGGGGCCAAAACGCAATTCATCAAACTGAATCCAGGGCCGCCCCAAATATTGCGCCAACCGATGCGCCAAAAACGTCTTGCCCGCCCCCGGCGCCCCAATAACACAAATCTTGTTGTACTGGCTAAAATCTATTCGCCCATTCATCGCATGGCCCATTGTTGCGATCATTATAACACA
The DNA here is from genome assembly GCA_014802705.1 of bacterium. Lineage (GTDB taxonomy): Bacteria > Pseudomonadota > Alphaproteobacteria > Rs-D84 > Rs-D84 > Enterousia. The sequence goes on from JAAVBR010000044.1 coordinate 11,896, forward strand.
CCGACCGCCCCGGCGCAAATATCTGGGGGGGCCGACGGGGCACCCCTCTTGGATATGAGGGGAACTGCCCCCTCACTTGCCGTCATCCCGTCGACCGGGCCCCGCGCAAACAGGGTTTGCGTGGGTGGTGCGCGGACGGGATCCATTGTGTTCTGGTGTGTTCTAAACTTGGTTCTTACGCTCCTTTGTCATCGCGAGGGTACCGGCAGAGCAACGCGGGGCCGGTGCCCGTGGCGATCCAGTCAATAAAAAAGTATATATCATTATTATTCACTGGATGGATACGCGATGCTCGCAATGAATCCGAGTATGCGAGAATTTATTCGAGCAAACGCGCCGGATACGCGCAGACACGTTAGTGGCGAGC